>CACYBV010000309.1 GCA_902772745.1 uncultured Eubacteriales bacterium | reverse complement strand
GAGAATCTGCAAGGAATACGGGCGTTTCGGACTCGTCCGCCGCGTCTTTGAAGCGGCGAATGAGGAAAACCCCGGCGCGGAGCTTCTGATCAACGATTTCAATACGACAAACGCCTACGAGATACTCGTTGAGGGACTCCTGGACATGGGCGTCCCGATCACGACGATCGGTATCCAGAGCCACCAGCATCAGGGCTATTGGGGCCTTGAGAAGCTGCATACGGTACTGGAGCGTTTCGCACAGTTCGGACTGCCGATTCATTTTACGGAAAACACGCTGATTTCAGGACATCTGATGCCGCCGGAGATTGTAGACCTCAACGACTACCAGATTCCCGAATGGCCTTCGACGCCCGAATTCGAGGAGCGTCAGGCCCGGGAAGTGACCGAGATGTACACGGAGCTCTTTGCACATCCTCTCGTGAAGGCGATTACGACCTGGGACCTCACAGACGGCAAATGGCTCGGCGCGCCTTCCGGTGTGATGACAAAGGAAAATGTCCGGAAGCCGGTCTTCTGTGCATTGAAAAAGCTGATCCATGAGGACTGGGAAACCCATACGGAGCTTGTCACGGATGAGCGGGGCATTGCCGTGCTGCATGGATTTAAGGGCGACTACCGGCTGGCGGCGGGAGAGGAAAACGCGAAGCTCACGCTGTCGGAGACGGCGGAAGAACCGGTACAAATCGTGCTGGAGTGAATGTTATGTCATCCCGGGCGGACGAAGTGAGCCCGGAGATCCTATCCGGTCAGGAGTACCCTTTATTATGGGATTCCTCCGCCGCGGCCTGCGGGCTCCGGCCGGAATGACAAAAAGCAGAAAGAAATTATATGAGAAAATTTTGGAACCGCGACAAAGAACAGATTACAAAGCTCCCGGAAGCCGCAGAGATAGATTTCAGTTCCGGGACAATCCTCGAACAGTTTGAGGACTATCTCTCGGAGCACCGGAAAGTATCGGACATCGTTGCTTTCCTTTCCGCCCAGGACGGGAGGCTTCTTGCACTTTCAAAGGATGGCGGAATCCCGGAAGCGCTGGAGGACGAGGTGATCGAATTTTCGGACTATTTCCTGCAGGAATTCGATGATATCACCTACAGCGCCAGGATCCGTGCCTTTGGCGAAGAACCTTTTGTGCTGCGGCTCGCGGACAGCCTCGCATGGTACCGGCTGGAGTCTGAGGAATCCCTTCTGTGGGAGCAGATGTCCGATGTCCATAAGAAAGAGGCGTCGACGCTTAGGGACACGCTGATGTCCGTCCGCGGCGACAGGGCACTGGACTTTGTGACGCAGGAGGACACGAGAACCCTCGATATTCCGGCTGTCCTGTATCCGGACGAAATCCCGAAAATGCGCCAGCTTCTCCTGTATTTCTGCGCCTTCGTGATCCGGGGGCGCGGAACGGTGACGGTGGAGATCATCGGCAAATACAAGTCGCAGGTCTTCGGCATTGAGGTTTCGCCGATCGGCATCTGGATGCCGCGTTCGAAAGAGGCGATGCAGGCCTCGGAATGCACGACGCCCTCCGGATTCGTGCTGGAGCCAGAGGATGATATCGAGTATATCGAAATCGAGCGGGAAAGATTCTGAGAAAACTCAGCGGGCGCGTTTGTCTCCGCTGAGTTTTTCTTGACATCAACAGTAAGATATATTATAATAAGTCATGTTATTATAATATATCTGATAAAGGAGCAGGAACGGACATGTACGAATCGGAAATCATCCACGAGAGCTTCCGGCTGGGAGCGGCCTTCAAAAGGCAGCGGCATCTCGAGGCCGAAGAGAAGTACGGGGACGCACAGGAAAAACCGCCGCACGGCCACGGAAGGATTCTCAGAAACCTTGTGCTGCACGGGCCGATGACGCAGAGCGGGCTCGCGGAAATCCTGCAGATCCGGCCGCAGTCTCTGACTGTGGCGATGCAGAAGCTGGAGGAGCAGGGCTATGTGCAGAGAGAACGTGACCCGAAAAACCGGCGGCAGATCCTTGTGTCGGTGACGGAGGAAGGGAAGAAACACAGCGGGCAGCTGGATACGGAGCGTGAAAGCACCGCAAAAAAGCTGCTTTCGGCGCTCTCCGAGGAGGAAAAGAAGCAGATGTATGAACTGCTGCTTCGGATCAACGGGGAGGACTGCGATGCGTAAAATGCTTTCCTATATGCAGGCGAAGCACTGGCGGCTTTTTGCCCTCAGCATCGCCCTGATGTTTCTGCAGGTCTTTCTCGACCTGAAACTTCCGGATTACATGTCCGGCATCACAGAAAAGGTGCAGACGGGCACTGCGACGACGCGAACGCTCCTTCGGGACGGCGGATTTATGCTTCTGTGCGCTCTCGGGACCACGGCGACCGCGATCGCAGGAAACTTCTGCTCATCGAAAATGTCGGCAAGCTTCTCCCAGAACCTGCGATCAAGGATTTTCCATAAGGTTCAGACCTTCAGCAAGGAGGAGATCGACCGCTTCTCGACGGCTTCCCTGATCACGCGCTCCACGAACGATGTAGTACAGATTCAGAATTTCGTCTCGCGTGGCCTCAGGATGATCGTCCGCGCGCCGCTTCTTGTCGGACTTGCCCTTTACAAAATGTCCATGCGCTACTGGCAGTGGACCGCCGCGACGGCCGTAACGGTCGTTATGGTGGCAGTCGTAATCGTAATCCTGATCAGGTTTGCGCATCCGAGAT
The DNA here is from genome assembly GCA_902772745.1 of uncultured Eubacteriales bacterium. Lineage (GTDB taxonomy): Bacteria > Bacillota > Clostridia > Lachnospirales > Lachnospiraceae > UBA1267. Next base: position 11,592 of record CACYBV010000309.1, on the reverse strand, counting down.
TCCGCAGGATGCAGAAGCTGACCGACGAAGTGAACCGCTCGATGCGCGAAAACATGACCGGTATGCGCGTCATCCGGGCCTATAACGCCGAGCGGTACCAGATGGACAATTTTGAGACCGCAAATACAAACCTGATGGAGAACGAGCAGAAGGCCCGGAACATCCTTCGTCTGATGCCTTCGACAAACCAGTTTGCGACAAACGCGCTGACGGTCGTGATTTACTGTATCGGCGCCTATCTCATTGCGTCATCCGGGTCCTACGCGCTGGGCCTCGCGGTGTTCACGGACATGGTTGTCTTCTCAACCTATGCTTCCAAGATGCTGATGGGCATTTCAAGCCTGGAGATGGTATTCAATATGCTTCCGCGTGCGGCGACGAGCGCGGAACGTATCAATGAAATTCTGGAAACGGAACCCGCGATTGTGTCCGGGACGGAGACTGAGGGCATGAAGAAAGAAGACGGAACGCCGGATCAGGGAACCGTCGAGTTCAGGCATGTTTCCTTCCGGTATCCAGAGGCCTCCGAAAACGCGCTTTCGGACATCAGCTTTACCGCACATGCCGGCGAGACGATCGGTATTATCGGCTCGACCGCGAGCGGCAAAACTTCGCTGGTGTCGCTGATTCCGCGGCTTTATGAAGCAAGCGAAGGCGAAGTGCTTGTGGATGGTGTGAATGTCCGGGAATACGACTGTGAAGCGCTGCGTTCACGGCTTTCCTATGTGACGCAGTCCGCAGTGCTTTTTACGGGAACTGTCCGCTCGAACGTGAGTTACGGCAGGAAAACCGCGGGCGCCGGAGTAAAACACGGAAACAGGATCCCCGGGGCCGGAAACGATCCTCTGGAGCCGGCAGACGAAGACCGGCTGTGGTCTGCGGTGGATATCTCCCAGGCCCGGGAATTCGTCGAGAAGATGGAAGGAAAGCTTGAAGCCCCCGTAATGCGCGGCGGATCAAACGTTTCCGGCGGACAGAAGCAGCGGCTTTCGATCGCAAGGGGCGTTTACCGCGAACCGGAAATCTTTATCTTTGACGACGCATTCTCCGCCCTGGATTACAAGACCGACCGGGCGCTTCGGGAAGCGCTTCGGAAAAACGCCGGGACGGCAACATCGATCATTGTCGCGTCGAGAATCGCGACGATCCGCGACGCCGACCGTATTCTCGTGCTGGACGAAGGGCGGATCGTCGGAGAGGGCACGCATGAGGAGCTGCTCCTTGGCTGCAGAGTCTACCAGGAGATTGCTTATACACAATTGACGGAGGAGGAACTGAAAATTGGCTAAAGAATCCTATCAGCTCGGTCAGGTGACCATGAGATCCTCCGGCGGACCCCGGGGACGCGTACTGGAAAAACCGCACGATTTTAAAGAGGCCTGGAGACAGATCCTCCATTATGCGAAGCCGTACCGGGTCCGAATCATTGCCGTGCTGATTCTGGCCGTCGGCGCGGTGCTGTTCAGCCTTTTCGGTCCGAACCAGCTGAAAAACATCACAAATATGATCGTGGAAGGCCTGAACGGGGCTTCTATGGACCTGACGAAAATCCTTCGGATCAGCATTGCTGCGGTTGCGCTGTACCTGTTGAGTTCCGCTATGATGTACTTCCAGAATTACCTGACGACAATCACCGCGACGAGGATCAACCACGACCTCCGGCGGGATATTTCGCAGAAGATCAACCACATCCCGCTGTCAAGGCTCGACCAGTCCAGCTTCGGCGATCTGCTGTCCCGTGTTACAAACGACATCGACACGATCGGCGAGTCCTTGTCGCACAGCGCGGTCCAGATGATCCGGGGGCTCGTGACCTTCCTCTTTGCGTCTGCTGCGATGCTTCTTACGAACGTTCCGCTGGCGCTTGTCGCGCTTGCGTCATCCATGCTCGGCTTCCTCTTTATGAAGATCATCATCACGAAGTCACAGAAATATTTCGTGCTCCGCCAGCGGTATCTCGGAGAAATGAACGGTCACATCGAGGAAATGTATGCAGGCCACACGATCGTGAAATCCTACAACGGCGAGCAGGACTCCCTGAAGCGCTTCGAGGAGCTCAACGAGAAGCTTTATGTCAACAACTACATGAGCCAGTTCCTGTCGGGTATGATGATGCCTTTCATGGAATTTGTCGGAAACCTCGGATATCTTATGGTCTGCGTCGTCGGCGCGATCATGACGGCCAATCATCTGATCAGCTTCGGAACGATTATCGCCTTCATCATCTATGTTAAAATTTTCACCCAGCCTCTCGGAATGGTTTCACAGGCTGTGACGGCGCTGCAGTCGGCGGCGGCCGCGGCGGAGCGGGTCTTCGCCTTCCTCGGGGAGAAGGAGATGGAGGACGAAACGGACAAAATGCAGGATTTCCGGGCGGAAAAAGGAGAGGTGGTCTTCGACCATGTGCATTTCGGCTATACCGAAGGGCGCACGATCATCAGGGATTTCTGCTTCACCGCGAAACCCGGCATGAAGGTCGCGATTGTCGGCCCTACAGGCGCCGGGAAAACGACGATGGTAAACCTCCTGATGCGCTTTTATGAGCTGCATTCCGGGGAAATCCGGATCGACGGCACGAATATCACCGATATGTCCCGCGCCAATGTCCGAAAACTCTTCGCGATGGTGCTGCAGGATACCTGGCTTTTTGAGGGCTCAATCCGGGACAATATTGCCTACGGTTCACAAAATGTGACAGACGAAGAGATTCACGAAGCCTGCAGAAGAGTCGGCCTGCACCGCTATATTCGTTCCCTGAAAGACGGCTACGACACGGTGATCAACGATGCGTTCTCGCTTTCCGCCGGACAGCGGCAGCTGATGACGATCGCCCGGGCGATGGTTTCGAAGAAACCGCTCCTGATCCTGGACGAGGCGACCAGCTCCGTCGATACCCGTACCGAGCAGCTGGTGCAGGACGCGATGGAAGAGCTGACACGCGGCCGCACGAGCTTTACAATCGCGCACCGGCTTTCGACGATCAGAAACGCCGATGTGATCCTCGTCATGAAGGACGGCGATATCGTGGAGCAGGGCACGCACAGCGAACTCCTTCGGCAAAACGGTTTCTATGCAGAACTCTGGAATTCACAGTTTTTGAATGCGGTGAGCATCTGAGAAAACAGACCGCCGCGGCCTTAAGCGCCGGGCAGCTCCTGCAGCGTATTGATTTTTTCGGGAAAATCAGTTACAATAGGCGTCGCAGAAATTCTGAAAAATCCGGGGTGTTTATGAAAAAGAACAGAAAACTTGCAAGCATTCTGCTGGCATTTACCATGATGATTTCACTCTCTGCCTGTGCGGTTTCGAGGCCTGAGACCAAATCTTCGGACGAAACGCTGACGGAGACTCGGACGGAGACTACTTCGACGGAGGAAACCACCGCTGAACCTGAGACCGAGACGGAACCCGAAACCGAGGAGACCCTTGCGCCGGGACAGACCTATGTGTCGGAAGAGCTTAAAAACTGCTTAAGCTGGCCCGGGAAAAGCGTGAGCGCGCTCGGAATCCAGGATTACTATATTTCCGCAGACGGAGAGTCCATCAGCCTATCCGGCAGATTCCTGGGAATTCCGGTGAATTACGGGACGGCGTACCTTCGTGCGGACGAAAACGGGGAAGTCTGTATCGACAATCTGTACCTGCTTCCCGAAGGGTATATGTATGATATTGTGGGAGACATGATTGCCGAGTTCGGGGCACCGACAGGCGAGGGGGAGGAGCCTTATTCCAGTGCGAACGGCGGAGCGGTTTCCTGGATCTCCTTTTCCGGGAACGGGATCGATATCGGGATCTCCCAGGGCGAGAACAACGACTATTTCAAGGTCACTGCCGAGCCCGAAAAGGAAGGCTCGGCAAAAACAGGAAACATTCTGCCGTCTTATGAATATACCGGCAGCGATCCGGTGGAGTACGCGATCACCGGATATATGCTCGATCTTAACGAAAAGAGCACTGCGGTCAACGAATCTCCTGCCGCTGTCCCCGCTTTCTGCTATTTTAAGGCAGCGCGTTCGGAAGATGGGGAACTGATGGTTTACGGTAATTTCTGGGTGCATTTTTATACAGGCGCCGGCCGGACTTTCTATTCTGGCGGCGGCAGCGCTTACCCCGGTGTGCTTTATCTTGCGGCGGACGAGGACGGCAGGTATGAAGTGACGAAATTTGACCGCGTGAGAGACGGCGCGGATATGGATGAGGATATCGCACGCATTACGGACGGGGATCCGGAGCTTTTGGCACAGTATCAGGCTTCTGAGATCGCCTCGCAGGATCCGCTTCTCTCCGCGCGCGCCGAATATCTTGCATACTATGCGTCGCAGAACGGACTGGACATGGATATTTATCAGGATCCTGGCCAGGACCCGATTCAGTTCCGCACAGAAGGAGACAGTACGGAACTTTCACCCGGCCCATGGCAGGAACTTTATGAGTCGGAATTGCAGTCGCTGGAACCGGAAACGATCAGCCTTGATATGAACTGGGAATTTGCGGATTTCTCGGCGATTCATACGGGTACCGCAACCCTGTACCATGCAAAAACAAACCGGAACGGTTATGTCGTCGGCGTAAATGCAGGCCACGGGACACAGGGCGGCCCCTCCGTCCAGACTTACTGTCATCCGGACGGTTCGCCCAAGGTGACCGGCGGAACAACTGCAGCCGGCTCGATTACCGCTATGGCGGTTTCTTCGGGTATGACTTTCTACGACGGAACGCCGGAGCGGGATGTGAACCTCCAGGAGGCGCTGATCCTCAAAGAGCTGCTTCTCGAGGCCGGATATGACGTGCTGATGATCCGGGAATCGGACGATGTGCAGCTTGACAACGTCGCCCGCACGGTGATCTGCAACAATGTCGCGGACTGCCACATCGCCATCCACTGGGACGGTGACGGCCTCAGCTACGACAAAGGCTGCTTTGCCATGACGGTTCCGGACGGCCTGAAGTCCATGTATCCGGTCTCTGAAATCTGGCCCGAAGACAACCGCCTCGGCGAATCCCTGATCCAGGGTCTTACGGAGGCCGGCGCGCCGATTCACGGCAACGGAATCTCTCCGGCAGACCTCACGCAGACCAGCTTCAGCTCCATCCCTTCAGTTGACATGGAACTCGGAAATGCCGCTTCCGACCACTCGGAAGAAGCGCTGCGGCTTCGTGCGGAAGGGCTCCTTCGGGGCCTCAACATTTTCTTCGGACTGTAAACACAGGCGGTCCGGACGCGAAATCCGGCATCATGGCCTCCGCATCGGAGACGGTTTCAAGTCTCCTCTGCAGAGGTTATGATGCCGGATTTCGCTGTTATCCCGCCGGCCGTGGCGCGGCCTGCGTATTTAAAAGAACGCCGACGGAGCTCAGTTCAGCACAATCGCATTGACAGCCTCGATAAACGAGACCACCTCGGAGCGGGGCACATAGCAGAGCGTCTCCCCGTTCAGGACCGCAATACAGCGGCTGCCGTCACAGCGGTAGAGGGCAATCTCTGCGGTGGGGAATTGCTCACTGTCGAGATGGACCGTGAAGGAGACTTCCTCTTTTCCGGACGGAGTTTCATCCGTGTAGGAATCCGCGTCTTCTGCCCGGAGGCCTGTCAGCGCGATTTCAAGGGCGGAAGTGTTTTCAATCTCTTTATCCTGATAATGCCAGGTTCTTGCTTCCGTGCTTCCGTCTGCGGCCGTCCCGGTTTCCGTTGTCAGGCTGTACGATGCGCCGTCCAGCGTCACATCGAGTCCGGTGACCTGTGAAAACTGCGTGTTCAGCACTTCGCGGTGGCGAAGATCATTATGGGATACCGCAGCCAGGATCCGGTAGGTCGAGTTCGGGAGCTCATAGATGATCTGGGAATCCCCGACACGCACATAGCAGCGGACGGCAGCATAGGGGTCTCCCGTGCTTTCCGAATCATCCGCGGCCTTCGTTTCTGTATCCGCCGCAGCATCGTTTGCTGCCGCGAGATCCTCGCGGTTCTGACCGAGATTCAGGACCAGTGTTTCCGTTGCCGCCGCATCATCGACGGTCACCGGGTATTCCAGTGTAATCGTGAGGTCCGGCGTATCCAGTCCGTAAGCCGCAAGTTCTTCTTCGGTGGCGTTGTAGCTGACATAATCCTTAAGAGAAAGCGACCGGATGCAGGTCAGGATTTCGCCGACCGATTCGTTTGAAAGCGGCATGTCATCCGTGAAATAGATATCTTCCGCATTCGAAGACATTTTACTGTCGCGGTCCAGCCGGATTTCGTAGTTTTCCGCACCGGAAAAGGCAATCCGGGTGGACCCGGAGAGACCGGCTGACGGAATCGAATCATGCTGAATCAGATCGGAAAGCATCAGTTTGTAATCTTCCATCGGATCATGGTTTACAAGGTAAACCTTTCCGTCGCCGATGGAAACATAACGCTTCTGATCGATCGTACTGAAATTGCCAAGCTGAACATCCGTCGTTCCCGATGCAGCAGTGATATGGATCACGGCTTCGGGATTCGAGAACCCGTACTGCGAGAAATCCTCGACATTGTCGATTACAAAGGACACGCCGAAGGACTCGAAAACTGACAGGAGTTCGTTGATCTTGTCCTCATTTACCGGAAAAGCTTCATCGCCGTCATACAGGAACTTATTGTCCGAACCGCGGTGGACGCCGAGTTCTATCTCTGCGTATTTCCAGGAAAGGGCGGTAACCGTATCCTTCGGAATCGTGAGAATGATTTCGTCACTGTTTTTAATCTGTTCCTTTTTTTCCTCATGCCTGCTGATCAGAAACACCGCGACGCTTGCCGCGATCAGGACAGCAAGGAGAATCAGAAGTAGCTTAAGCCTGCGCATTTTTCTTCCTCCTTCTTGAAATCAGTACGCCGATGCCTGCGATCACAAACAGCGCCGGGATGATCCCGATCATGACGGCTTTCAGCATAGCGGACTTCGACTCGCTGATGGTGAGGTAGTTATAGCCGAGTGACTTGCTGCGGATTGCGACCGCTTCGTTTTCTCCGACAAGGGAAGAAAGCGCGTTCATGAAGAAATTGAGGTTCGCGCCGGACGAGTAGGCGTTAATGGTTTCATCAAGCATGACACCGGATGCTGCGAAGATCAGCTTTCCGTCATTTCCGGCATTCACTGATACCGCAAGGGCGAAAGGACCGTCGGTATCCCCTTCTTCTTTCTCGTAGGTTTCCATGGCGAATCCCGCAGCCTTGCTGTAGGAAGATGCCGAGCTTACCAGAAGTTCCGTCACGATTCCGGAGGCCGAACCGTCGTTTTTGAGACCGACCGAGGTCGGGACGATGATGTAATACCTTTCTTCGATCAGGGAGTCGGTGATATCGGAGGAGTTAATGTCCGGAAGCAGGATATAAGGCTGCTGGAAAGCGTAATAACTCCGATCCCCTTCGACCACGATGCCTTCCGCGGGCGTTACGCCGTAATCCGAGAGAAGTCCGAAAAGGTTCGTGAGAATGCCGTCTTCCACAGGCCCGGCCATTACGAATACTTTTCCGCCGGTCTTGATGTACGGAAGCAGGATATCGGCTTCTTCTTTGGAAATGTCGCTTTCGGGTTCATAAATCAGGATGCAGGAAGCGTCTTCGGGGATTTCGTCCTGGTTCAGCAGCGAGAGGCTCCGAAGTTCCATGTTTTCCTTCCGGACCTGCTCACTGACGTAATCCGGAAGCTCCTGTTCTCCATGCCCTTCGAGCGCGTAAATAACCGGAAGATCATCGCTTACAACATAGTCGATCGCGGAAGTAATGCAGCCTTCACCGTCGAAAGACTGTACCTGTGAATAGGTCGAGTAATCAACTTCCGTGAGATAGATGTCCGAATAACTGATGAACCGGCTTTTTGTCCCGCATTCGACAATCAGGCTGTTGTTCTGAACGGTTTCGTCGGTATACTGTGCGGCGAACTGCGGATAGACATCCGGGTTCTTTTTTTCCACCGAGATGCGGGAAGACATGCTGTCGTATTTTCCAAGCAGGTTTTCGATGATCTCATCCTCCTCATTCGCCTGTACGATCCAGTAAATCGTGACGTCTTTCTGCAGGTTGTTCACGACTACTTTGGTCGAGGAGGTGACGGAATACAGCTTCTGTGAGCTGATATCCAGTTTTGTCACGGTCTTCGGGAGAACCGACATCAGGATATTTACGACAATAAGGATCGCGAGTACCACGATGCTGATGACAAGGGAATAGGAGCCGCGCCTCAGCGCGAGCTTTCCGTTTGATTTCTTCTCTCCGGACGCGGAGGATTTTTCAGAAAACAGTTTCATCAGTTATACCTCCTTTTCTCCAGAGACTGGACCGACAGGAACAGGAAGAAAACAATTACGGTCAGGTAAAAGACGATGGAACCGATGTCAAAGACACCGTTCACAAACACGTAAAACCGGTCGAAGAAGGAAAGCTTCGACATGATCGTCGGAAGCAGGTTCTCGAAAAGCCCCCTGTTAAAGCGCCATACCGCGGCAAGAAGGACAGCGCCGACGCAGAGGACGCCGATCGCGAGATTGCTGCTTTTGGTCAGTATGTAGATCAGCGCCGTGAGGGCGAGAAGCAGCACAGATAAGGCGATCACTGAGCCGACGGCGCCTTTACTGACATATTCGGAAAGACGAACCGAATAATAATTCAGCAGGAAAACGACGATTGCGATGCCCGCTGCGAAACCCTGGTTTTCCGTAAGCGTTGATATGAACAGTCCGACCGAGATCAGCGCCGCGCCCATGATGAAGAAGGCCAGCATCGACCCGTAGGAGGTCAGAAGGAATACATCGCCGTATTTTGAGAAGACCAGAGGATAAACGGCAATGATGGCCGTCGGAATCAGGAAAATCACAAGAAGCGCGAGATATTTGCCGAGCACGATTCCGCTCGTCCTCAGGGGAAGCGCGTACAGAAGCTGGTCCGTTTTCTGCTTTTTCTCTTCCGCAAAGACGCGCATCGTCAGCACGGGAATGATGACGACCAGGCCGATGCAGACAAACTGCAGCACATATTCGAAATTCGCCACCGCAGCCTGGATATTATAGAGCATTGCGCCGATACCGACAAAGGCCAGAAGGAAAGCCATGAACAGCCAGGTCGAGAGCGTATGGAAATGGGCTCGGAGCTCATGTTTTAATACCGGTGTCATTTCTTTTCCACCTCTCTTTCTGCGGATTGCTCCGTCAGTTCCACAAAGATCTTTTCCAGACTGGCGCGTTCGGTCGTCATCTCGGTGAGCGCGAGGTTTTTCGCCGCGAAGTGGAAGAAAAGATCCCTGCACAGCGCTTTCGTATCGCCGCCGTCCGTCTGGATGCGGACTTTTGTGGTGTCGGACGGCTCTTCGGAAGCGCTGTCGTCAATGCTGTACCTGCCAGATTCTTCTCCGAAGAATTCGGAAAGCGCCTGTACCGTCTCTTCCGGGCCTCCGAGGACCGTGAGATGCACGGCGCATTTTTCCTGCTCGATCTTTTCAAGGTTCTCCGGCGTATCGAATGCGATGAGCTCGCCTTTGGCGATAATCAGTACTTTCTCGCAGATGGTCTGGACTTCCGACAGGATGTGGGAGCTGAAGATCACGGTGTGGTTTTCGCCGAGCTTTTTGATGAGATCGCGGATTTCGATGATCTGGATCGGGTCGAGACCGACGGTCGGCTCGTCAAGAATGATGACTTCCGGATCCCCGAGAAGCGCCTGCGCGATGCCGACACGCTGCTGGTAGCCTTTTGACAGCGCGGAAATCAGCCGGCCGCTTACGGACTGAATGCCCGTGAGTTCGATGACGGACTCGATTGCCTTCTCAAGTTTTTCACCGCGGAGTCCCTTGGCCTGCCCGACAAAACGCAGGTATTCGACCGGCGTTTCCTGCTGGTAAAGCGGCGGATGTTCCGGAAGGTATCCGATCATCCGTTTTGCGCGGATCGGTTCCTCAAGGATATCGTAGCCGGAAACGGTCACTTTTCCTTCCGTCGGCGAAAGGCAGCCGGTGATGATGTTCATGGTCGTGGATTTCCCGGCGCCGTTCGGACCCAGGAAACCGTAGACCGCGCCTTCCCCGATTTCGAAGGAAAGGTCGTTTACGGCGAGAAAATCGCCGTAGTACTTTTTGAGATGTTCAACTTTGATCATGTTTTTTCTCCGGGATGTGGTCAGAATCGGATTTTTATAAACAGCGGGAAGAAACTGTTTTAAAATTCCGGAAAAACTATAGCGCCTTTTTATGTCCAAACGGTGAAATTAAGGCGGTTTTTTTTCGGAATGATATATTTTTTTTGCAGAAACTGTGTTATAATAAAAAAGAATAACGAACCTGTGCCTGTACAGGGTGACGGGGGATGAGCATTTGCCCAAGCAGCGGCAGATGAAACACTCAAACAGGGGAAGACTCATTGCCAGGGGGATTCTTTATGGACAGAGAAGAACGCGACCGCCGGGAAATCGAAGAGCGGGCCGCCAGAAAAAAAGAACAGCGCGAAGCCCAGATGAAGAAGAAAAAGCAGGAAGAGCAGATGATGATCGGGGGAGGTATTATCCTTCTTGCGGTCCTCGTGCTGATCATTGTGCTGGTCGCGCGCGGCTGCAGATCCAGAAAAGATCCGGCGAACCCGGCAAATACATCCGAAACCGGACAGGTGTCCGCTGACAGCACCGAAAAAGACCGGGATACCGAGACACTTCAGCCGGAAACGCCGCAGGTGTCGGAGGAGCCCGATGCCGCATCACAGTCTGCGGATACTCAGCCGTCCGGAGATCCTTCCGGGAATACGGATGCTCCACAGACGCCGTCATCTGATCCGGTGACGCCGGCAACGCAGGCTGCCGACTACCCGCAGACAAACTGGGATCTCAATACACTGGACAATACGCCGGTGTATTTCGGCTATGCAGAGGTGAACCGCGATCCGGTGACCCATATCCCGACGGACTGGGCCTGGTACGAATCGAAATGGGGCCAGTTCAACGTCGACTGGATCCAGGACACTTCGCAGAATATCATTTATCTGACGATGGATGAAGGCTATCCGAACGAATACACTTCGACAATCCTGGATATCCTTGCCGAGAAGAATGTCAAAGCCTGTTTCTTCCTGACGCAGATGTTCCTCGACGGCGGTGAACAGAGCGATGCGCAGATCCGGCGCATGATCAATGAAGGTCATGTGATCGGAAGCCATACGGTACACCACAAGAGCATGCCTTCCCTGTCGATCGAAGAGCAGACTTCCGAAATCGTGACTGTAAACAATACGATCCGTGAGCGCTTCGGCTACGAAGTTAAGCTGTTCCGCTTTCCGGAAGGCGTCTACAGCGATCGGTGCCTCGGCCTCGTCGACAACCTCGGCCTAAAAACCTGTTTCTGGTCCTATGCCTACAATGACTATTCGGAAGAACAGCCGCCGGTTGAGGAATCCCTCCAGAAAGCGATCGATGCCCTCCATCCCGGTGCGGTCTATCTGCTGCATGCAAACTCCAGCACCAACACGGCTTTCCTTTCGCGCTGGATTGACGCTGCCCGCGCGCAGGGCTTCGAATTCGGCGTATACCCGCTGACAGCGAACTGACATGGGCGGTCCGGATGCAGCCCGGCGATTCGCTGCAAACCGGCGATCCGGGAG
>CACYBV010000308.1 GCA_902772745.1 uncultured Eubacteriales bacterium | reverse complement strand
GATGAACTTCGGAAAGCGTGCATAGCGCAGGCGGATCACCGGCATCATCGACTCTTCTCCCTTGACATAATTAAGAGGACGCGTTTCGATGACGAGATTTCTGTCATAGCCCATCGCTTCGAAAAACTGCAGCGGGATGGAGTCCGTAATTCCGCCGTCCAGATACGGCTGTCCGCCGATCAGGACCGTTTTCGAGACGAGCGGCATCGAAGCGGAGGCGCAGATCCACACGAGATCTTTTTTCTTTCCGTCCGTGCAGCGGTAATAGACCGGGGAGCCGGCGAGAAGGCTGGAAGCGACGACGTAGAATTCCATCGGGTTTTCCGAGAAGGTTTTCGTGTCAAAGGGATCCAGCTTTTCCGGAATCAGCCGGTAGCAGAGCTCAAAATCAAACATGCTTCCGGTCCGAAGAAACGATTTTATCGAACCGTACCGCCAGTCGCCGCAGTATTTTTTATTGTAGCGCAGCGCGCGTCCGATCTGCCGGGATTTTACGTTGCAGCCGAAGGTCGCGCCGGCGGAGACACCGACCGCGCCGTCAAATTCGATGCCGTTTTCCATCAGCACATCCGTGACGCCTGCGGTAAACAGTCCGCGCATTGCGCCGCCTTCCATGACAAGACCTTTTTTCATATCTCTGATCCTTTACGCTGTTTTATCAACGATCCACTGAAGAATGTCCGAAAACACCTGATCCCGGTCCGTTTCATTCAGGATTTCGTGCCGGTCTTCGGGGTACAGTTTCAGCGTGACATCCGTAAATCCGAGCTGATCGTACTGCGCTTTTACGGCTGTGCAGGCTTTTTTGCCGCCGACGGGATCCAGCTCGCCAGAGATGATGAGAAGCGGAATATCGCGGCGGATCGTATCAAAGCCTTCCTTTTTCGCGAGCTTTCCGAGCACGGTAAAGAAATCCCGGTAGGCGGCGGAAGTGAAGAAGAATCCGCACAGGGGGTCCTTTACGTACCGGTCGACATTGTCGTTGTTTCTCGAAAGCCAGTCCACAGGCGTACGGTTCGGCTTGAAGGGCTTGTTGTTGGAGCCTAAGGCGAGCGCCGTCAGGAATTTGCTGCGGTAACGGCCGCCGCGGAAGCGCACGCTCACTTTCGCGCAGAATTTTCCGACGCCTGCGAGCGCGCCGGGAATATTCCCCGTACCCATGATGACTGCGCCGTCGAGGTCTTTGCTGTAGACCGCAAGATACCGCCTCGTCATAAAGGAACCCATGCTGTGTCCGAGCAGGATGATTTTCTTGCCGGGGAAACGCTTTTTTGCTTCCAGCGTTATGAGGTGGATGTCGTCGATGACAATCCGGTCCCCGTCCCGGTCCGTGAAAAAGCCGAGATCCGCTTCCGATTTTGCGGTCTCACCGTGGCCGAGGTGGTCGTGTCCGACGACCGCAAAGCCGTTTTCCGCGAGAAACCTGGCAAAGGGGTCGTAGCGGTTGATGTATTCGGACATGCCGTGCGTCAGCTGTACCACAGCACGCGGCTCCTCATCAGGAAGCCAGAAGAATCCATGCAGCCGGTTCTTTTTGTCATTGGAATCAAGGAAGAAGGTCTCCTTTTTCATATCGTTTCCTTTCCCGCGGCGTATAAATAAAACCGCGCTGATCCGGTCGTTTTTCTCAGAGCAGTATAGCATATTTTTGCGGCGGGAACAAGAGCGGGATCACGGCTTTCCTGTGTAAAATTCGGACATTGCGCGCCATGTGGCATCCCGGGACGATTATCGGAGGGCCCTCTGCATCCGGCCGGAGAAAGGTGCAGAAATCCGGGGAAAGGGCTTTACATGTTGTTAAGAATTTGTTACAATAAAATGGTCTGTGTTCGGACAAGTATTCTCAGAAGGATTTTCTGGCAATGAGCGATAGATTAAGTAATACAGTACAGGAAAACGGAACACCCGAAACACCGGACCTGAATGAGGTCAGGGCAAAACGCGGTGTGCCGAAGCATGTTTTTATCCTGACCGCAACGGGCATCGTACTTCTCGGGGCGATCATCACCGCCGTGCTTCTGATCCTGAATTCGCCGGTGAAGGTGGAAGAGGCTTACGAATTTGAGGCTGAATATGACGGACTGCTTCTGGAGCCCGGTCAGACGGCGCAGATCCGTTCCGAACTGACGCCGCTTTCGGAAAAGCTTCAGTTCCGCGCAAAAGAGGATTTCGAATCCAAGAACTATGAATACAGTTCCGGGGACGAGCAGGTGGTCTCGGTGGACGGAAACGGCCTTGTGACTGCGCTCGCGCCGGGTGAAACGACGGTGACCGTACGTTTCTCCAGCTTCGAAGAGAGCTTTCCCGTGCGTGTGCATATTCCGGTGACGGATGTGCATCTCATAAGATCCGACACGTTGATGAATGTCGGCAACAAGCTGGTGCTGAACTGGAAAATCGAGCCTGCGGACGCGTCGGAACTTCCCGATCCGCCCACGTTTCAGTCTTCGGATGATTCGGTTGTATCCGTGGATGAACAGGGCGTCATCACGGCGGTCGGCCCGGGAGATGCGGTCGTGACAATGAAGAGCGGTGAATTTTCGAGTGAAATCACGGCGCATGTCATATCTCGCCTGACCGGGATCGAGGTCAGGGGCGACAAACCGGAGCTCCTCCTCGGCGATAGCTATACGTTCAGCGTGAGTCCGGTTCCGGCAAATACGACGGATACGATTCATCCGGAATACCAAAGCTCCGACGAATCGGTGGCGACAGTGGACGCGAAGGGAAATGTCACGGGCGTCGGGCCGGGAAATGCGGTGATTACCGTGCGCGAGGGATACTTCTCCAAGGAGTATGATCTTTTTGTGAAAGTCCCGCTTACGGGCATCACCCTCGGATTCAATACATTTACGCTCCGAAACGGCGACTCCGTACAGCTTCCGTATGCGATCGAGCCCGAAAATACCAACGAGGAGTTTACGATTGTCTGGACCTCGGACAATACGGGAATTCTGCAGGTCAATGAGGAAGGCGTCGTGACGGCGGTCGGCCCCGGTACTGCAAATATCACGGTTTCGGCGGGAGAGTTCAGCGCTTCCTGCCAGATAACGGTAATCATTCCGGTTACGGGTGTCGCGATTTCGACAGGCGCGCTAGCATTGAACAAAGGCCAGCAGGCGCAGCTCGCGGCGAGCGTAATCCCCGCAAACACGACGGAAGTCCCCTATATCAACTGGGCTTCGGACAATGCGGCGGTTGCGACTGTGGACGGCAACGGCGTTGTGACGGCGGTCGGCCCGGGCTATGCGACGATCACGGCTTATCATGAGGATGCGGCCGCGGCCTGCGGGGTGACGGTCTATTCGCCGATGACTGCGATCCGCTTCACCCAGAGCTCAGTCAGCATTATCGAAACCTTTACTGCCCAGCTTTCGGTAGTTTACGAGCCGGATGACACGACAGATCCGAAAAACGCTTACTTTACCTCCAGCGACGAGAGCGTTGCGACGGTAGACGGGAACGGCCTCGTGACTGCGGTTTCCGTCGGAACCTGCACAATTACCGCGGTCTGCGGCAGCGTTTCGGCGGTTGCGGATGTGACGGTAACAGAGCTTGTCGAAGTGGAGAGCATCACGCTCGACAAGACGGCGCTTGATTTTGCGGAATCCGGGCAGACGGCGCAGCTTCATGCTTCGGTCGTTCCGGAGGATGCGACGATGGCGGCGATTGTCTGGTCGTCGAGCAACGGTAATGTCGCGACAGTGGACGGAAACGGCCTTGTAACCGCAACCGGCGGCGGAAACTGCGTGATCACAGCCGCGGCGGGCGGACAGAGCGCATCCTGCAGCGTACATGTCGCTGCAGCGAATAAGATTGTGGTGATTGATCCGGGGCATTCGGCAACGTTCACGGGTGCATCCTACAACGGATACCTGGAGCACATCATCAACCTCAGAGTTGCCCTGGTCTGCAAAGAGTACCTTGAGACGCACTATTCGGGCGTGACCGTGTATCTCACAAGATACGATCATTCGCCGGTCGACGGATCCAGCCTGAAAGCGGACCTGGAGCGGCGGGCTCAGATCGC
The DNA here is from genome assembly GCA_902772745.1 of uncultured Eubacteriales bacterium. Taxonomy (GTDB): domain Bacteria; phylum Bacillota; class Clostridia; order Lachnospirales; family Lachnospiraceae; genus UBA1267. Next base: position 12 of record CACYBV010000308.1, on the reverse strand, counting down.
GCAGGATTACAG
>CACYBV010000307.1 GCA_902772745.1 uncultured Eubacteriales bacterium | reverse complement strand
TTCGGAGCTTGTAAAACTCGACATTCCCGTAAACCATGAGGAAGTCGACGCGCTGTCCTTTATCGTCTTTGCGGGAAATGCCTACGAACGCGGCCGCAGGATGTGCGAGAAGCTGAAGGAGGAGATTCCGAGACAGCTTTTCGAAATTCCGATCCAGGCGGCGATCGGTTCAAAAATCATCGCGCGCGAAACCGTAAAGGCGCTCCGAAAGGACGTCCTTGCGAAGTGCTACGGCGGCGATATCACGAGAAAGAAAAAGCTTCTCGAAAAGCAGAAGGAAGGCAAGAAGCGCATGCGGATGGTCGGAAATGTGGAGATTCCGCAGAAGGCCTTCATGAGTGTGCTGAAGCTGGACGAGAACTGACGGCCCGCATCACAAAAAAAGCGCAGCCGAGGGATCCGCTCCGGATGCCGATAACTGAAATGCTGAAATGAAACCCGAACTGGAATTATACCTGCATATTCCTTTCTGCGCCCGAAAATGCGCCTACTGCGACTTTTTTTCGGGCGCATTTTCTGATGCAGAGAAACGCAGATATTTTGAAGATCTCCGCGCGGAAATCCGGACACGGGCAGCGGATCCCGAACGGATTTTCATCCCGGGTGATGCGGGCGGAGAATTCTTTTCGACAGAACTCCCGGTCCGAAGCATTTTCATCGGCGGCGGGACGCCTTCACTGGCGCCGATCCGGGAGCTGTCGGAAACTGTTTCGCTCCTTCGCGGCAGTTTCCGCATCAATGACAATGCGGAATTCACGATTGAAGCCAACCCGGGGACGCTGACGGAAGAAAAACTCCGGGCTTACCGAAGACTCGGAATCAACCGACTGTCCGTGGGCCTGCAGTCTCCGTATGATTGGATGCTCGGAAAACTCGGGCGGATCCACAGTTTCTCCGATTTCCTTCGGAACTATGAGCTTGCCCGCGCGCTCGGGTTTGAGAACATCAGTATCGACCTGATGTCCGGACTTCCCGGCGAGACTCCGCAGGACTTCGAAAAAGGCCTCAAAACCGTTCTTGACCTGAAACCTGATCATCTTTCCGTCTACAGCCTGATCATTGAGGAAAACACCCCTTTTTACGCATTATACGGGCCTTCGGGACCGCTGGTCAGTGAGCTTCCCTCGGAAGATGAGGACCGGATGATTTACAGAAGGACAGGAGAACTGCTTTCGGATTACGGATACATACGTTATGAAATCTCGAACTATGCCCGGCCGGGTTTTGAATCCCTGCACAACATCGGTTACTGGACCGGCGTGCCTTACCTCGGCTTCGGATCTTCTGCGGCTTCGTATACCGGAACTCTGCGCCGCAAGAACGCATCCTCGCTTCTTTATCTGAATCTTCCGGCGGAAGAAGAGGAGACGCTCACTCTTTCGGATCTTATGAGTGAATTCATGATCCTCGGTCTGCGCATGACAGACGGTGTTTCCGAATCGGATTTTTCTGCACGCTTCGGGTGTTCCCCCGCTGACGTTTTCGGATCTCCGATCCGCCGCCACCTCGCGCTCGGGACCGTAATCCAATCCGGAGGCCGTATCCGTCTTACCGGGTACGGCTTCGATATCGCAAATTCCGTTATGGCTGATTTTCTTCCCGGGAGTTCCCGGGAAGGCTATAATAACTGAGCCGCCGATCAGGATAAATAAGACTCCTGTTTCCGTCATAAAAACCGGCTGCCTCCGGAAGGAAAACCTTCTGCGGGCAGCCGGTCTGCTTTTGGAACAGAAGAGGGAATAATTCACTCGTCATCGGGCACCGGTTCATTATCCGGCTGCTCTTCCGATTCTTCCTCAGGCTCTTCAGTATCGTCTGTATTTTCAGTTTCCGTTTCCGGCTCTGTTTCAGCTTCGGTTTCCGTCTCTGGTTCAGGCGGGAGATGAACACTGCAGACCGCAGAGATACGGCTCGTATCAAAAGTATAGCGGGTGTCTGCGGTTGCAGAGCCGTCGTTGTCCTCAGGATCGATCATAAGGAAGACGCGCGGTTCGATGTCCGCCTCCGGGCAGAACTCTCCAGCGGGCATATCGGAAACCGAACAGAAACTGTAAACGACATGGCGGTCGCAGTATTCTGTGGGCTCGGTACCGGGAGCGAAGAGCTCTTCGTAAATATGACAGCTCGGATCGCCGCACTGATCACATACGCCTTCGCGGGCGAGAAGACCGGATTTGCTGCAGATCCTGGCGCGGACCAGTCCGCTGTAGTCAAATTCCTGCTCCTCCGCGCCTTCGTGGATTCTCTGCATGATATGCTGCCAGATAATCCGGTGGTATCCGGGACTTTCACCGAATGCGATGCTGGAATCATAACCGGACCAGATGCCGCAGGTATATAAGGGAGAATAACCGACGAACCAAAGGTCGTTTGCATCGTTTGTAGTGCCGGATTTTCCGGCTACCGCCATGCCGTCTATCCGGCAGGAAGTGCTGGTTGCGTTGACGCCGTAACGGGGCCAGAGATCAAACTCCGGCGTAACAGAGGACTCAAGCGCAGAAGTCAGGAGTTTTGCCGTGCTGCTTTTGATTACCCGGTGAGAGGAGGAAGAATTCTCCAGGAGGAGATTGCCGTTCTCATCGGTAACACGGGTCCAGTATACGGGTTTCTGATAAACTCCGTCGTTGGCAATTGCAGCATAAGCTGTCGTCAGCTCTTCGTTCGTGACGCCGTAAGTCAGGCCGCCGAGCGTCAGCGAATAGGATTTGTCCTGCGGAACAAGAGATGTGATACCGAAATCCTTCGCATAGGCGTAGGCGGTATTCTCCGTAACCGTGTTTTCCATACAGCGGACTGCAAGGACGTTCATCGACGCCATGATGCCGAAACGGATATTTGCATAGCCAAGATGCGGATCGCCCCACCAGTTCCGGACGGTCTTTCCGCCGATCACAAGTTCGGAGTCGTAATAGGTAGTGGCAAGCGTATCGCCGCAGATATCGATCGCCGGGCTGTAGGTTACGATCGGTTTAAAAGTGGAACCCGGCTGGCGAAGGGAATCGGTTGCCCGGTTCAGGACAAGAGAACCGTACTCCTCTTTATTGCCTCGCCCGCCGGTAACCGCCCTGACTTCGCCCGTATGCTGGTCGATCACGATCACCGATGTCTGCGGCTGGATCATAGCCTGAACGTTTTCAGCTGCGATTTCTCCCCCGGTAGTTTCAAGCAGGTAGTTTTTATACTGATCCACAGTCTCATAGAGTTCGTCAATAGACTTGAAGAACAGCTGGAAATTCTTTTCGCCGAGCACATCCTGATGATAGCTTTTCAGGTTGTTTTCGTCATAATGATACTCCGAGCCGTCCGAAAGACGTACCGAGAGATGACAGGAGAGGGCATACTCCAGATATTCCTTCGTAAGCTGGTAGCCGGCTTCCACAATATAGTTTTCGGGGTTGTTGACCTCGGAATCCACGATTTCCTGGATTCTCGGATCCTGTGTTGTATAGATCCTGAGGCCGCCCGAATACATCAGGTTATATGCCTGGGTATCCGTGTAGCCGAGATCTTCCTGAAGTGCAAGAAGCACTTCTTCAAAGACCTTGTCGGTGAAATAGGAGAAAGCGTGCGTGCCGGTATATTCGGCGGAAACAGTCTGGATCCTGCGGTAAACATCCTCCGAGATCGCTTCGTTGTACTGCGCCTCGGAAATATAACCGTCGTTCAGCATATACTTCAGTACGATCAGCCTCCGCTTCTGGTTGTTCTCGGGATGCGTGATCGGGTTGAAGCGCGTCGGGTTCTGGGCGATCGGCGCAAGGACCGTACATTCAGCGAGATCGAGATCCCAGACATCTTTGCCGAAATAGCGCCTTGATGCCACCTGCACCCCGAGGCAGTTGCTTCCGAGGTTGATCGTGTTCAGGTAGTGCTGCATGATATCCTTTTTGTCCATTTCCCGTTCGATCTTCAGGGCAATGGCCTGTTCCTGCAGCTTGCGCTCGATCAGGTCGCCGTAGTTTTTTTCCAGACCGCCGTTGAAAATCGTGTTTTTGATCAGCTGCTGCGTGATCGTGCTCGCGCCTTCGGACTTTCCCGAGGTGACTCCGACAAAGAGCGCACGGATAATTCCCTTGACATCGACGCCGTCGTGCTTGAAAAAGCGCTCGTCCTCGATTGCCACAAAAGCATTTACAAGATCCTCTGGGATCTGGTCATATCTGACTCTGACACGGTTCGACCCGCTTTGTACCAGTTCCTGCATAACAGAACCGTCTGCTGCATAGACGATGCTTTTGGTTTCGCTGGGGTTAACGGAATCGAGGTTTTCGAGCGAAGGGGCGTTTTTGATGATCTCTGTAAAGGAGCCGACGACAAAGGCGACGAATGCCACAAAAAGAAGCGCCAGAAAACCGATGCCGAAAGAGACCAGGCTCATCAGGCGGCGGTTTTTGTTCCGGACCTTCTGGGTGCTGATCTCCTCGATTTTTTCGATCACACGTTTTCTGCTGTAATTCATAGGATGATTTCTCCCGGTGGTTTATTCCGCAGCGTAGATAACGGACCTTAAACGTGTTACCGTTGCATTGATATCATTCGGAATCAGGATCTCGTTCTGTATGTAGAATTCACCGTCATACGGGATGCGCTGTTCCACCACTTCGTAACGGATGATGGACGGAAGATCAGTCAGAAGATCCAGCGTCCGCCCCTGGTCCAGGTTGTGCGTTACCAGGGGAAGCACCTGGTCCGAAAGCTTTATGAATTCAATCGCGCTCAGGCTGCGGGCTTTTTCGATCAGGCGGTTGAGTACGACCCGCTGCCGCTGCGTTCGTTCGAAGTCGGCGTTTCCGTGATGCCGGATGCGCGAATATCTCAGCGCCTGGGCGCCGGTAAGATGCTGCATGCCTGTGTTGTAGATCCCGACTTCCGCAAGTTCCGGCAGCTCATAATCCTTAATTTCGATATCCACGCCGCCCAGAATGTCGATAATCTGCTGCATGTCGGAGAAATCCACGCTCGCGTAGTTGTCGATCGAGACGCCGTAGTTTGTCTGAAGCGTCCTGACAAGAAGCGGGCCGGCGCCGACCGCGTAGGCGTGATTCAGTTTACGGACGCCGACACCTTCGATGTTCGCATACAGGTCGCGCATGAAGGAAGTCATATATATTTTTTTTGTTTTTTTGTTGATCGTGATCAGAATCATCGCGTCGGAGTTTCCGTTCCAGGACCGGTCCCTGCGGTCGACGCCGACAAGAAGAAGATTGTAAATGTTTTCGAGCGCGCCTTCATCCAGATCCTCGACGGTCAGGCTGTTTTCTTCGATCAGCGCCTTCTCGATCTCCTCGTCAACAGTGGCGATTTCCTCGCCGTTCCCGTCGTTTCCGTCATTTTCCTTTTCCCACCGGGGAAGTACCTCGTTTAAGTATTCTTCTACAGCTTCATCAACGTCGCGGTCGGCTAAATAATTGCTGCGGCCGTAGAAACGCAGAAAAAGGGCGACAACCGAACCGGCCAAAAGCACGATGACAGACAGTATGACAATCAGCGCGATCAGAAGACCGCGTTTTCTTTTCTTTTTCTTCAGGCGGTTTTTCCGGATTTCTTCCGGTGTGATCAGCGAATTATCCATGAAGCAAATTCCTTTCAAAAAGAAAACTGTACAGGTTAGTTTATTTTACTACTTTTTCAGTAAAAAGTCAAAAATTTCTTTTTTCGCGGGAAAACTCTTTACATAAGAAGTGAACTGTGCTATAACTGGAACCCGGAAAGCGATGTCTTCGGGGTTGGGTG
>CACYBV010000306.1 GCA_902772745.1 uncultured Eubacteriales bacterium | reverse complement strand
CATCATTTTCATGACCTCTGCGAAATATCTTGACGCGAGTCTTAAAGCGGCTCTCGCTTTTCCACAGGTCAAGATTCTCTGCTGCGCCCCGTATTTCGCGCACCGTTACATCCGGACTTATTACACGCGCACTTATGAGGCGAAATTCATTTCCGGCGTGATCGCCGGCGCAATGGCGGACAACAACAAGATCGGATATCTTTCCTTCTGCCCCTCCAGCGCAAACATCACGAATCTGAATGCTTTTGCGAACGGTGTGCTCATGGTCAATCCGCGGGCAAAAGTTCACATCATCTGGACCGGGGAAATCGGCGCCAATCCGGGAGAGACATTCTGGAATGAAGGCATCAGCATCATCTCCGGCCGCGAACTCAACGCGCCTGTCAACGAATACGCCCGCGATTTCGGGCTCTACCGCTATACGGAGGAGCATCAGGTTGAAAGTCTCGCAATGGCGCTCGGAAACTGGGGCGTCGTCTATCAGCGGATCATTGAAAGTATTCAGAACGGGAGCTGGGAAGATGTGGAGAAGAAAAACGATCACCGCGCCCTCAATTATTTCTGGGGCTTCAACGCGGAAGCCATTGAGCTGATCATCAACAACCGGGTTCCGGACGGCGTCGCGCGTCTCGCCCGTTTCCTCACCGGAAGCATCCGCAGCGGTTCGCTGACGCCCTTCTACGGTATCCTCCGCTCACAGGACCGTGTAATCCAGGCAGACGAACATGATTCCATGTCGCTTCGTGACCTGACGTCCATGGACTGGCTTCTCGAAAACATTGTCGGACATATTCCTTCAATCGAAGAACTCTGTCCGGAAGCGCGTTCCCTTGTAATGATGCAGGGTGTTAAAAAAGAGCCCCAGGACGGAGGGGCTGTATGAAGATCCTGATCGTCGCCGACCATGAATCCAAAAAAATCTGGGATTATTTCGAGCCGGGCATGCTCGACAAATACGACCTGATTCTCTCCGCCGGCGACCTGCATCCGCACTACATGTCGTTTCTCGCGACGATGTGCAAAACGGAAGTGCTCTACGTGCACGGGAACCACGACGACTGCTATGAAAAGATGCCGCCCGAAGGCTGCATCTCCATCGATGGAACCGTCGTCAACTATAAGGGCCTCAGAATCCTCGGTCTCGGCGGCTCCATGCGTTATAAGGACGGCATCAACATGTATACGGAACGCGAAATGCAGCGGAGAATCCGCCGCGCGGGCCGCGCGATCCGGAAAAACAAGGGCTTCGACATCCTGCTCGCGCATGCGCCGGCCCTCGGCCTCAACGACAGCGCGGACCTTCCGCACAAAGGATTCTCCCAGTTTCTCCATCTCCTTGATGCTTATCACCCGCGCTACTTTATCCACGGCCATAACCACAAAAACTACTCTTCCGGCTACAAGAGGCTCGACAAATACCACGATACGATCGTCATCAACGCCTACGAGACCTACGAGCTGGATTACCCCGATGAATGGCTCGGACCCTGTCCGAAAAAACTCCGTCTCCCGAAAGTAAAGGAACCGGAAGACCTCCCCCGCTGCTGATCAGCCGATAAGGCCGGGAAGATTCACAGGAAAGCGGGCTCATCGTGCCAGGAGCCCTGTTCCGCGGTTTTTTAATCAGTTCAGGAGGCCTTCGTAAGCTTCCCGGAAGAAAATCTCCTGCGAGTTGATTTCCTCCTCGCCCGCCATTTTCAGGATCCTGCGGTAGCTTCCCGAGGGGCGCTGTTCACGGGCTTTGACGTTGTCGCGAAGCTGCAGATCAAAAATGTGGTGAATCTTCGCACGCAGCGCCGGATCCTCCACCGGGGCCGCGACCTCTACACGTCGGAGCGTATTTCTCGTCATGAAATCCGCCGAGGAAATGTAGACTTTTTCCCGCTCCGGTGTTCCGAAAATATAAATCCGCGCGTGCTCGAGGAAGCGTCCGACAATACTGACGACGCGGATGTTTTCCGTAAGCTCCGGCATGCCAGCCCTAAGGCAGTTGATTCCCCGGACCACCATTTCGATCCGGACGCCCGCCTGTGAAGCTTCAGCGAGCTTCATCATGATATCCCGGTCAGTGACCGAGTTCAGCTTCAGCCCGATGTAGGCGGAGCGGCCGGCCTGCGCCTCTTCGATCTCCCGGTCGATCATTTCTATGACACGGTTCTGCAGACAGTGCGGCGCGCACAGAAGTTCCGAAATTTCATCCGGAACCACCTGCGTGATCAACGCGTCAAAAACCTTCTCCGCCTGCAGTCCGATCTTTTCCTTCCCGGTAATAAAGCACAAATCCGTATAGAGACGCGCGGTGTTTTCGTTATAATTCCCGGTGCCGACCTGGGTGATATACTGTTTTTCCCCGTTCTTCACCCGGTTTATGAGAAGCAGTTTCGAATGCACCTTGTATTTGCCGAGTCCGTAAAGCACGTTGCAGCCGGCATCTTCCAGCGTGTGGGACCAGTGAATGTTGTTCTCCTCGTCAAAACGCGCCTTGAGTTCCACGAGGACATCCACTTTCTTCCCGTTCTCCGCAGCCGCCGCAAGCGCCGCTACAACCTGCGAGTTTTTCGCGAGACGGTACAGCGTCATGCGGATTGATACGACATCCGGGTCCTTCCCGGCCTCGAGAAGCATCCGGATCACCGGGTTCATGCGCTCATAGGGATAATAGAACAGCACGTCGTGCTCCATGACCTGATCCAGCATCGGGTGATCGTGATCGATCTCCTGCGAACGCTGCGGCTGGCGCTTCTCGTAGAACAGCTCCGCCTCTCCGGAAAGGTCCGAACGGATCTGGGAGAGGAAAGAAAGATCGAGCGGCGCCTTAAGGAGGAACATCTGCGCCGGGTCCAGGTTCAGCATTTCTGAGAGGCGCTCGATGGATTTTTTCTGCAGAGGTCTGCTGTACTCCAGCCGCACCGGCGAGAGGCGGCGGCGGGAACGGATCATCTGCTCCATCAGCTCCCGGTAGTCGATGTCCTCGTCGTACATGCTGTCCGCGTCGATATCCGCGTTCCTCGTGATGCGGATCACGGCGGACTCTGCGACTTCATAACGCCGGAACACAAGGTGCATAAAATGCAGCACCAGATCCTCGAGAAGAAGGTATGCCCTTCTGTGCGCCGGGATCTGGATCAGGCGGTTTAAGGAGCGCACCGAGCAGCCGACAACGCCGATCCGGTCCTTTTCTCCCTTCCTCCTGAGCGTGCAGTAAGCATAGAGGCTTCCGTTCTCAAGGAAGGGGAAAGGCTGATCCCTTCCGACCACGATCGGGGACAAAAGAGGAAGCACGTCGGTCATGAAATAAGTTTCGAGATATGCGGCTTCATTCTTCTCCAGGGAGTCAAAATCCGTCACCCTGACGCCGAACTCCCGAAGGCCGGAAAGAAGCACCTGATAAGCCTCCGCATGGCGGTTTGTCAGCTTCCTTACGCGCTTGCAGACCGCATCGATCTGTTCCTCCGGGCTCAGATAAGTCTTGTTTTCGCGGATATTGTTGTTGGTGAGCATCTGGTCATGCAGAGATCCTACACGGACCATGAAGAATTCGTCCAGGTTTGTCTGGTAGATCGACAGGAAGCTCAGCCTTTCGCACAGCGGATTTCTGAGGTCCTCCGCCTCTTCCAGCACGCGCTCATTGAAACGGAGCCAGGAAAGTTCCCGGTTCTCGAAAAACTGCGGCCGGTTTTTCTTTGCTTTTTTCGCCTTCTTCTCGCTGATAATCTCCGAGGAAGCTTCTTCCGCTTCCGGTTTTGTCTTCTGCTCTTCCTTCTCCGAAACGGTTTCCTCTGAAATCACCGGAGTCTTTTCGGTATTGTTCTGTTTCTTTTTCATCGCTTCCTCCCCGTTTAAGCGGAGAATTTCTCCGCAAGGCCATTCTGATTGTATCTCAGATTCCTCCCTTTTTCAATAGTCTCATCGAAACTTCATCATAATATCCGATCAAAAACCCGCTTTCGAAATGCTTCGGATTTCTCCTCAGGGACATCCGGGAGACTTTGCCCTCTGAAAAACCCGTCGGTGAAGAATCAGGTCAGTCCGAAATACAGGAAATTCCGTCCTGATCCGTTTTTTTACCGGGGATCTGAATATTTACGAAAAAAACACTTGATTTTTCCGTAAAGCTGATATATAATACACTCGCTGTCCAAAAAAGGCAGATGATAGCGCTGTCGCCAAATGGTAAGGCAACGGACTCTGACTCCGTCATTTTCAAGGTTCGAATCCTTGCAGCGCTGGCAATATAACCCGGAAGATTCAGTTCTTCCGGGTTTTTCATGCGCTTTTCAGTTGTTTTTCAAAATTTTTTACCGAACATTTCACTTGCATTTCACTTGCAGCTGTTATACTTCAAGCGTACTGAAAAGTACATCAAGTTGATCCCCGTCACTTGATAAAAGCTTTTTCATACTCAAGCCCCGGCCCGGATTCGTTCCCGCCGGGGTCCCCTTT
>CACYBV010000305.1 GCA_902772745.1 uncultured Eubacteriales bacterium | reverse complement strand
GGCGCAGCGGCCTGTAGGAAGGAAATCGACCCGGCGGTCACGGACCTGAAGGGTCTGGCTGTCGGCGTAGAAGAGCGCGAAGACGGCTGGTATCTGACCGGTGATCTTTTCGAGAAGCTTCCCGAAAAAGCCTGCCGCATGATTTCGACTTCGACGCTTGGAATGGCTTTCGAGCCGGAGATGTATTACGAGAATCCGGACGGTACACCGATCGTCTTCAACCGCGACTATTTCGGCGCGGAGCGGGCAGTCCGCCCGATGCCGGGACCGTTTGCAGATGTCAAGGAAGCAAAGATGCGGGTATTCTGAGAGACCGCATTCGCAGGTGTTCAATGAGAACAATAGTGAAAGGGCTTAATTGAAATGACCGAGAATAAAAAAACGATGCGGATCCTCTGCGGAATCTTCCTTCTGACCGTGGCAGGATTACAGATCATCGGGCGTATTGTGTACTTTGCGAGTCTTCTGAGAAGCGGATATTTCGGATCCGGGTTTTCGCCCGCACTCCGCGTGTACCTGCTCTCATCGCTTCGCGGATGGGCAGCGATCATACTTCTTATTATGACAGCGATTTTCATCCTGACGCGCAAATTTACAGGCGGAGGAATCCTGCAGCTTTTGTCCGGCGCAGTCAGCCTGATCTATGCACTGATTGTGGTCGTAGGAACCCTGATTCAGCTGCTGCAGTATGGACTTCCGAGATCCGGTATGATTACGCTTGTTTCGGGACTCAATGATATTGTCAGTGCCGCAGCGGTGATCCTTTTCGCGCTGGCGATGTTTGTCAGGGGGAAAAAGGGAAAGATTCTTTGTATCGTCACAGCAATTATCGGGGTGATTACGGGGATCTTATCCGCGATCCTCCCGGGCTTCTTAGCGGAAGGACTTTCGGCATCCGCCTCGGCGAGAATGGTCGGTACATCCCTTCTCGTGAATCTGATTCCTATCGTCATGCTGCTGCTTGCAAAGGTTTTCCTCGGAGTCTATTTCGGCGCGAATCCGAAAGAAAACTGATCAGAAAACAGAATTTTCCGCCGCTTCGGGGGTTTTCCCCGGGGCGGCGGTTTTCTGTGCCGAAAGATACAGGTTCAGATTGACGCGGATGCAGGATTCTGGTATAATTTTATAAGTTATGCACATTAGGAAATGCTGGAGATCATATGAATACAACAGTTGCGAAATTCGGCGGCACCTCGATTGCGGATGCCGCACATTTCAGGAAAATAAGAGAAATTGTCGCAGAAGACTCCGCGCGGCGTTTTCTTGTCGTGTCCGCGCCGGGGAAACGGAACGCGTCGGACGTCAAGGTGACGGATCTCCTGCTTTCTGTTTATGAAAAAGCAGCGGAAGAGGAAAACTTTGAACCCGGGCTGCTTCTTGTGCGGGACCGGTTTCTCGGGATTATCCGCGGACTTTTCGAAAAAGAGCAGCTCCAAAAAGAGGAAGAGATGCTGAGTGAGACGATCCGCGCGCTCCGGGACCGGCTGCTTTCGGATCCGGATAAGGCTTACACGGCAAGCCGCGGCGAATATCTCGCGGCGCGGATTCTCGCGGATTATCTCGGATACACCTTTGTCGATCCCGAGTGGTGCGTCTGCTTCACGGAGGACGGCGTGCTGGACCTTCCGATGACGCTGCGCACAATGGGTGCGGCGCTGAGGCCGCTTCAGAATGCGGTGATTGCAGGCTTTTACGGGGCGGACGCAAACGCCCGGATCCATACCTTCGAGCGCGGCGGTTCGGACGTCACAGGCGCTCTCGCGGCCCGGGCGGTGTCTGCGGATCTGTATGAAAACTGGACCGACGTCCCGGGGCTTCTCGCGGCGGATCCCAGGATCGTCCCGGATCCGAAAACCGTGGATTTCCTTTCCTACCGCGAGCTTCGGACGCTGTCCTATATGGGCGCTTCCGTGCTGCACACGGATTCGGTGCTTCCGGCTTCGGACATCGGGATTCCGATCAATATCCGTTCGACGGAGGATCCGAAAAACCCCGGAACCATGATCGTGAGGAAGCTCCCCAAGGGCGGACTCCGCCGGGCGGTGACCGGCGTCGCGGGCCGGAAGGGCATGTCGGTGATCCAGGTCGAAAAGGTCATGACCTCCGACGGCTCGGGCTTTGCTTCGAATATCCTCGAAAGCCTCAAGAAACGGAACCTGCCCTTTGAGCACTGTCTCACGGGCATCGATACAATTACGCTTGTGATCCGATCGGATCTTCTCGCTCCGGTAAAGGAATCGCTCCTGCGGGAGCTGACGGAGGAACTGCAGCCGGATTACATCTCGATCCGCGACGAACTGTCGACGATCGCGGTCGTCGGCGAAAAGGGAACGGATTCGAGCGACGCCAACGTGCAGGTGCTGCAGGCGCTGACGCGCGCGGGCATCGAGATCACGACGATCAACCAGGGGGCCGGAAAGCTCAACCTCCTGATCGGCGTGCCGGAGGGAAGCTACGAGGATGCGGTCCGCGCGGTTTACAGCGTGATCAAGGAAGAAACCGAGTGAGGAATGCATGAATATCATAGAGATCCTGCATCTGATCCACGAATTTAAAGAATACGACGAAAACGAAACCGAGATCGATACGGTCCGCGCGCTTGATGACGTGACGCTTTCGATCGAAGAGGGCAGCTTTGTCACGATCCTCGGGCATAACGGCTCCGGAAAATCGACGCTGGCGAAGCATGTAAATGCGCTGCTTCTCCCGACCGGCGGAACGGTGCTTCTCTGCGGGGAAGACACGCTCAAGACGAAGGAACTGTGGCAGCTTCGGAAAAACGCGGGCATGGTCTTCCAGAATCCGGACAACCAGATCATCGCGGGCATCGTCGAGGAGGATGTGGCCTTCGGGCCGGAAAACCTCGGAGTTCCGACGGCGGAACTGGAAAAACGGGTGGAGAACGCGCTGGAACGCGTTGGTATGGCGGCGTTTCGGATGAATTCGCCGAACCGTCTGTCGGGCGGCCAGAAGCAAAGGATCGCGATTGCGGGTATGCTTGCGATGAAGCCGAAATGCATCCTGATGGACGAACCGACCGCGATGCTCGATCCCGTCGGGCGGCGTGAGGTCATTGAGACCGTGCACGAACTGAACAGACAGGAGGGCATTACGATCGTCCTGATCACCCATTACATGGAGGAAGCGGTCGACGCGGACCGGGTGATCGTGATGGACGGCGGGAAGCTTGTGATGGACGGGACGCCGCGGGAAGTCTTTTCCCGCGTGGAAGAGCTCCGTGAATGCCGGATGACGGTTCCGCAGGTGACGGAGCTTTCGTGGGAGCTTAAAAAGGAAGGCGTCGATCTCCCGGATGGGATTCTGACGATCGGGGAACTGGTGGAGGAACTGGAAAAGGTGAGGAGAAGCAGTGTATGGAACTAACCCTGAAAAATGTCTCCTACAGCTATAATCCCGACGCTCCGGAGCCGGTCTATGCGGTTCGGGACGTTTCCCTGACAATTCGCTCGGGCGATTTTGCGGCCCTGATCGGGCATACCGGCTCCGGAAAATCCACACTGATCCAGTTTATGAACGGGCTCCTGAAGCCGACAGAAGGACAGGTGCTTTTCAACGGAGAGGATATATTTGAAAAGAAGTATCCCCTGAAAACGCTGCGTCAGAAGGTCGGATTGGTGTTCCAGTATCCGGAGCACCAGCTTTTTGAGGAAACGGTCCTGAAAGATATCTGTTTCGGTCCGAAAAACATGGGCCTTTCGAAAGAGGAACAGGAGGAACGAGCGCGTCACGCGATGAAGCTTGTGGGTCTTGCGGAAAGCTACGAGGACAAGTCCCCCTTTGAGCTTTCCGGCGGCGAAAAGCGACGGGTCGCGATCGCCGGAGTGCTTGCGATGAAGCCCGAGTGCCTGATCCTCGACGAACCGACAGCAGGGCTGGATCCGGCGGGACGGGACGACATTCTCGGAACGGTCCGGGCGCTTTCCGACGAAGAAGGAATTGCGGTTGTTCTGGTATCGCACAGCATGGAAGATGTGGCGGTTTACGCGGAACGGCTGTTTGTGATGAAAAAAGGCGAACTTTTATACGACGACACGCCAAAAGCGGTTTTCAGACACTACAAAGAACTGGAACAGATCGGGCTCTCGGCGCCGCAGGTAACCTATATCGCACATGCGCTTCGGGAAAAGGGCTTCGATGTTTCGGAGGATGCGATGACAGTTGCCGAGCTGAAGCAGGAAATCCTGAGGGTGCTCGGAAAGTGACGGGATCCCCCGATTCCCTCCGGTTACCCGGATGACAGAAAGCTTTCTGTCATGTCGGGTGAAGACCGAAGGCCGGAGCCGGGACATCCCATGTTGAAAGGTTTTGCCTCCCGGACAGGATTTCTGAGCTGTGCCCGGGATGAAAGTAAAACAAAGGAATATCCATGATCAGAGACATTACCATCGGACAGTATTATGATACGGATTCGGTGATCCACCGCCTGGACCCCCGCGTCAAACTGGCCTTTACATTGATCTATATCGTCTCGCTTTTCGTCGGTCACGGCCCCTGGTGCTACGCCTTCGCGTTTGCATTCCTGGTCTTTGTGATCGTGCTTTCGCGCGTCCCGGTGAAGTTCATGGTAAAGGGCCTGCGGGCGATGCTCGTGATCCTGATTATTTCGGCGCTTTTCAACCTGTTTCTGGTACAGGGCGAAGTGATCTTCAGCTGGTGGATTTTCAGGATCACGAGAGAAGGCGTCAGGATGGCGGTGATGATGGTCGTGCGCCTGGTGTTTCTGGTGATCGGTTCTTCGATCATGACGCTGACAACGACGCCGAACGACCTGACGGACGGGCTCGAGCGTTCGCTCCGTTTCCTGCGGGTGATTAAGGTCCCGGTGCATGAAATCGCGATGATGATGTCGATCGCGCTCCGCTTCATTCCGATCCTGATCGAGGAAGTGAACAAGATCATGAAGGCGCAGATTGCGAGAGGGGCGGATTTTGATACGGGCGGAATCATCAAAAAAGCGAAGGCCATGATCCCGCTCCTGATCCCGCTCTTCGTCTCGGCTTTCCGCCGCGCATCGGATCTCGCGCTTGCGATGGAAGCGCGCTGCTATCACGGCGGAGACGGGCGGACAAAACTGCATCCGCTGAAGTACGGCCGGACGGACATCATTGCGTACATCATCCTCCTTTTATACCTCGGGGGGATGATCACCATGGCGGTACTGCTGCCATGAGAAGGATTTTACTGACCGTCTCCTATGACGGCACGAATTATGTCGGCTGGCAGTATCAGCCGAACGGGATCTCGATCGAAGAGGTGCTGAACGGGGCGCTCCGAAAGCTCCTGAAGGAGCCATCGGCTTATGTGATCGGCTGCAGCCGCACGGATTCGGGGGTGCACGCGGACGGAAACCTCTGCGTTTTCGATACGGAATCGAGGATTCCCGGGGAAAAATTCAAGTTTGCGCTGAATGAATTCCTGCCGAAGGACATCGTGATCCAGGACAGCTGCGAGGTCGCGGCGGATTTTCATCCCAGAAAGCGGAATTCGATCAAGACGTATGAATACCGCATCCTGAACCGGAAGATTCCCCTTCCGAAAGAGCGGGATTACGCCTATTATTTCTACTATCCGCTGGATGAGCGGAAGATGCAGCGGGCGGCTTCAGTGCTCCTCGGGGAGCACGATTTCCGATCCTTCTGCTCAATCAGGACATCGGTGGAGGACACGGTCCGCCGGATCACCCGCGCGGATGTGGTGCGGGACGGGGAGCTCATTACCTTTACGATCAGCGGAAACGGATTCCTTTACAACATGGTGCGGATCATTGTCGGAACGCTCGTAAAGATCGGGAACGGAATCTTCCCCGAAGACTGCATGGAGGAGATCCTTGAGGCGCGGGACCGCGCGAAGGCCGGACCGCGTGCGCCCGCAATGGGGCTCACGCTGAAGTCGATCATCGAGGAACCGGAGCTTACGGGACAGCTTGCGGAAGAGAACCGTCACTGGGCTTATATGATGGATTATCAGCGGCTGAAAACGGAAAACCGGGGCTTTTTGGAGATCCGGCGCTGCGATGAGCGGGACTTTCCGGCGCTGCTTCTTCGGAACACGAAGTTTCTGTCGAGAAACGGGGCGAAGGAGATTGTGCTTCTGGACCGGACCGGAAGGGTTTTCAACGGGATGGAAAGCGCGTATTTCACGTGGAGAAGCATAGATCCGGAGGAAATACCTGGAGCCGCGGAGTTTTCGCCGAGTTTTATTTCCGCTGACGGCATGGCTGCCTGGTTTGTGACCGGGGACCCGAGGCTTTCAGGCGCAGCAGAGCCGGACGACGAGGGAGAAGACTGAAAGGACAGGACATCATGGAATTTCGCATCACACTTACAAACGTCCTGATGACACTTTTTTATATTATTCCGGGATTTCTTCTCCGGAAGGCGAAATTCGTCTCCGAGAAGGAGCTCGGAACCGTTTCGGGCATCCTGATCTACGCCGGGACGCCCTTTCTTGTCGTCAACGCCTTCCTGCAGATGGATTTTTCCTGGCAGGATTTCGGGAATATGGGCCTGTTTTTCCTTATTACCTTTATCCTGCAGGCCGCCTTTATGGCGCTCATATGGCTGATTCTGAGGAAAAAGTTCGGCGAGTCGAAGTACCGCCTCATCACGATCGGATCGGTTCTCGGAAACGTCGGTTTTTTCGGGCTTCCGGTCGTGCGCGCGGTTTTCCCCGACAACCCGGAAGTCGCCTGTTTTGCGACGATGAACATGATGTCCATGAATGTGCTCCTCTTCACTTTCGGCGTCTTCTGCCTGACCGGGGACAAAAAGTACATTTCTCTGAAATCCGCGCTCGTAAACCCGACGGCGCTCGGACTCTATATTGCGCTTCCCCTGTACTTTTTCGGCGTGAAGCGCTTCCTTCCGGAAGCTGCGATGACAGCGGTCTCCGCTTTAAGCGGCATGACGGCGCCGCTCTGCATGATTATCCTCGGAATCCGCCTTGCTTCCTCGCCGATTCGTGACATTTTCACGAATAAACTCGTCTATCCGATGATCGCGCTGAAGCTTGTCGCTTTTCCGCTGTTCTGCTATGCGATTGTGTATTTTCTCCCCTTTACAAATGCCTTTAAATCGAGTATTCTGATTTTGTCGGCAGCACCTGCGGGATCGGTTATCCTGAGCCTTGCGGAGATGCATCACGGCGAGACAAAGATGGCCGCGAACAACCTGCTGCTGTCGACGGTGCTGTGTTTTATAACGATACCGCTTCTGGTGCTTTTACTGTAGCAAAGCACGGATGGCACGGATTACGGACCGAAGGAGGTGTGCAGCTTAAAGGATGGAAATGGTGAAGAAAATCGGACACGGCGCAATCCGTGCGCGTGATGCCGAAAAGACAGCGAAGTTTTACACGGAGATTCTCGGCTTCCGGGAAGCCTTCCGGATGTACCGGGAGGACGGGTCTTTAAGCACGATTTATCTCTATGTCGGCGAGGGCGGATTCCTTGAGATTTTTGACGGCGGGACGAAAGAGCAGCAGGCCGACCAAAGCACAATCGGGTACTGCCATGTCTGTTATGAGGTGGATGATATTGAGGCGGCTTACCGGAAAGTGCAGGACCTCGGCGCGCCGATCGATGTACCGCTGAGAACGGGAATGGCGAAGTGCCTGCTTTTCTATACGCATGATCCGGACGGAAACGCGGTCGAACTGATGCAGCTTCCCGAGGAATCACTGCAGGCACAGGCCATAAAGAGACTGGAGGGAGAATAAGATGAGACTCGGAATGAATTACGGAATGAAGGCGAAACACCCGGAGGAATGGGCGGAGGAACTGAGCCGCTATAATGTGAAAGCAACCTGTCTTCCGGTGGATTTCCATACGGATTTCCATATTATCGAGGGTTACATGAAGGCAGCGAAAGACCGCGACATCGTGATTGCCGAGGTCGGATCCTGGTGCAATCCGCTTGCGAAAGACAGCCGGGAAGCTTCAGCGGCATTTGAAAAATGCGTGGAGCAGCTGAAGCTTGCGGATTACATCGGCGCACGCTGCGCCTGCAATATCGCCGGCGCAGCAGGCCCTGTATGGGATGCTTATTATCCCGAAAACTACAGCGAGGATTTCTATAAGAAAACTGTCGAAACCATCCAGAAAATCATCGATACCGCCAATCCGAAGAAAACCTTCTACGCGATTGAGCCGATGCCCTGGATGGTTCCCTCGAGTCCGGACGAATACCTCATGCTGATCCGGGATGTCGCTTCCGACCGTCTCGCGGTGCATCTCGATATGGTGAACTGGATGAACAGTTTTGAACGTTACCGCTTCCAGCGCCGCTTCATGGATGAGGCTTTTGAAAAGCTCCACGGCCGGATTGTCAGCTGTCACTTCAAGGACTGCATCCTGAAAAACGACCTGACCTTCCAGATCAAGGAAAAACCGGTCGGCGAAGGCGCTTTCGATATTGACTACTATGTCGACAAGGTCAACGCCGAGAATCCGGATCTCCCGCTTCTGATTGAGCATCTGACGACGAAGCGCGCATATATCAAGAGCATGAAGTACATCAACAGCCGCTACGCGTCGAAAATGTAAGGATGCCGCCCGCAGCGGGGCGGTCTTCTGCATATTTCCGTCTGGAATGATCCGTATTTTTCTGTGATCCCGGGCGGAACTGCGGGACCCTGGCCGGATGCCGGCGGAGTAAGGTTATATAAAAAAATCTTTGCCGTACAGTAAAGAAGAGCTCTTATCGGGAAAGAAAAACCATCTTACTGACAGGACATTGAGAGAAAATAAGGGGCTGTTGCAGCAGCAAATGATATTTGATGCATCATTTGCTGCTGCGACAGCCTCTTTTATATCCAGAAAAAGATCCTTCCGCCGGAATGCTCCGGTTCATCCGCAGGAGTATTCCATGTTCACCCGTGATCCTGAAAAAGATCCTGCCGCCGGGAGCCGCATCCGGCTGAAATTTACTTCCGGAAGCTCTGCAGAAGCTCGATCCGGCATTTCAGCTCTTTGAAGCAGTCAAGGTAGATGTACTGGCCGGAGCCGTCGCC
>CACYBV010000304.1 GCA_902772745.1 uncultured Eubacteriales bacterium | reverse complement strand
CCCGGTCATGCGTGACCATGATAATGGTCTGATCGTAACGCTTTGAGGCGCGCGACAGAAGACGGATCACCTCGAGGCTGTTCTCGGCGTCGAGGTTTCCCGTCGGTTCGTCGGCGAGAATCACCGCGGGTTTTATGGCAAGTGCCCGCGCGATCGCGCAGCGCTGCTGCTCGCCGCCGGACATCTCGCCCGGGAACTTGTCCCTGCAGTGGCTGATTCCAAGCGTTTCCATGATGCCGAGAATCTCCTCCCGGTCTTCCTGCCTTCCGTCAAGCCGGATCGGGAGAATGATGTTTTCATAAGCCGTATACTCCGGAAAGAGGCTGTAATCCTGATAGACGAAACCGATTTTCCGGCGCCGGACCCGGGAAAGCGCGTTGTCCGAAAGGTTCAGGATGCTCTTTCCCGAAAGCAGGATTTCGCCCTGGTCCGGCACGTCCTGCGTCCCTAAAAGGTGCAGGAGCGTCGTTTTCCCGGAGCCGGATTTTCCGATCACCGCAGCAAATTCCCCTTTTGCGAAACTGAGGCTGCAGGGCTTCAGCGCTTCGACTGCCACTTCCGAGCTGTGATAGGTTTTACTGATGTCGATTGCTTCAAGAATCATGTTTTCGTTCATAGGATTCCCTCCGATTCATATCGTCTGCGGCTGACCGTGAAACTGAAAAAGGTCAGAACGGCAAACAGAAGAAGAACTGCAAAAGCAGTGATCAGGGTGTTCAGAGACAGCAATTCGTCCGCCGTCATCAGGTACGGATTATCCGTCCATGTCTTTGTAAGACTGCAGAATGATCTTGTCTCATGGACTCCGCCGAGTGTCTTTTTATTGTAATACAGTCTGCTGAATGCTTTCCAGATCAGTCCGGCGATCAGTCCGAACAGAACCGGGACGGATTCAAAGGCTTCGGAAAGAAACAGGCTTTTTCGCACAGCGCTCCCCCGCACCCCGATCCGGCGGAAGCGCTGAAGGCTTTCCTGGTTCCGGATGCTTCGGATTTCGGCGAAATTGTGCAGGACGATAAAGAATACCGCAAGGCTCATCAGAAAGAGCGATCCGAAAATCAGAAGCGGACGCAGTATTTGCTCGCGAAGCATATGGCGCTTGCTTTCCGCATTGTTAAAGTATTCACTGTTTGCATACCCCGCCGAAAAGGCGGCCAGAACTTTGTCTGTCCCCTCGAAGGAAGAAAGGCTGTCAAAGCGGAATAAAAACTTATTCTCCCGAAATTCCGGCAGCGGAGTCTCCAGATGGCGGAGCGCTTCCGCCGTTGTTTCGGATATGAACACCGGAAGCCCTGTCCTGTTGACTGAATAATAATATTTCCACAGAAATGCATCATTCTCAACAATCCTCACCGGAATCTGAAGGCCCTCCTCATTGGTTTCACTGTAAATTGTGAGAAGATCGTTGTCCTGCAGTGTCTTATCGATCACCTGAGTCGTCTCGCCGGTTGTGAAATCTGTTGTAATCGTGACAGTATTCCCAAGCAAAAAACAGAGTTCGCCTCTTTCGAATGCCTCGTAATCCGACTCCGGGAAGGATTCTCCGTGATCTTTAAAATACGCCTTCAGAAACTCCCTGTCCGAAACAATATTGATGCCGGCAAAAACCGGATTCAGCCATGACGTGGTGCCGCCGGCACGGAACCGCGGACTGTTTTGGTATCCTTCCCAGCGCACCATATGCCAGTCATCGAAGACAAGTCCCTGCACTTCCCGAATGCCATCGATGGACCCAAGATACGAAAGCTCCTGGTCCGACGGTCCGTAATAGGGGTTAAAGTAATCCCTGCCGGCACTGACAAGCCCGGCATCCTCCTTCCTGCGGACGCTTCCGTCACTTTCCACAAACAAGGGTTCCCAGACGATCTGTTCCGGATTCCGGACGGAAATGGTATAGTCCGGTTCTTCCTGCTGTTCCATGTATTTTTGAACGGCACTGATAACATTTCCAAGACAGATCATCATAAAAGCCGTTACAGCTGCGATGAAAAGAGCGGATGCGGTCTGAACCGCCGGGTGCAGGATCCGCTGCCTTTTGAAAAGCTCCCTCTCCGGTGTCACGAGTTTCGGAAGCACTCTGCGGATTCTTGCGATTTCCTTCCTGGAGAGCGTCTTCGACTCCTGCGAAAGACGCCGGTCCGAAGTCCGGTACATCGAAATCAGGATGCCAAGGACGATTGTTCCGAAAACCGACGCAATCTGCAGCAGAAACACCGGAAGCTCAAATCCGAAGAAGCCCTGAAGACCGACGGATTTCGCGATCCTCCCACAGACCGCAGCGCCGATCAGATACGCGAGTCCGATGGCGAAAACTGCCGGAACCACCGTTGGAAGGCCGCACTCCAGGAGGATGATCCGATTCAGCTCCATGCGGGAGCTCCCGATCATCCGAAGTCGATAGTAGGCCGCCCGCCGTTTCTCCGTATATGCGGAAAGGACAAAGCTGATCGAGACCACCGAAACGACAATCATCATGCCGATGACCAAAGAGTACCCGCCTTCGCTGCCCCAGATGCTGTTTGCGTAAACATAGCTGTTGAACACCAGATGGTCCTCGGGCATGGACTGCTGCAGCGAATCGGCAAATTCCTGGACGTCGATGTCCGGAAGATCCGGATCCAGGCGCCAGAACCAGCTGGTGCGGATTTCTTTTCCGAAGCTTTGAAGTTCCTCCTCCGTCACCACAACATCCGGATACCGAAGTCCCTCGCCCTGAACCCAGAGCTGATTGAACGGTTTCATCGTTCCGACCAAAGTGTAGTTTTTTCCCCGGAGATCCTGATCCTTTCCTGTTTCCGCCGCATCATAATAAATTGTAATGGTCTGCCCGAGATCGTAGCTGTATCCGAGTGTCTGCAGGGTCTGAAGGTCCGAAACGATCTCCGAACTGTTTTTCGGCATCCGTCCTTCGTACAGATGGATCCGCCCGAAGGACATCAGCTCCTCCGAGACGCTTCCGACGCATTTCGGAAGAAGTGTTCCGTCCTCTCTTCGGATATTGACCGATGTCGAAACGCTGCCCTTTTCCGTAAGATAGGCATGTGAAACCGCGGATGTTCTTGCGGCGATCACCCAGTCGCCGTAGGTGTCCCGGTTCTTCTCCGTTACATAGGAGTCCAGGATGCTCTGGAACATCAGCACGCCGGACATGAAAAAGGTGGCAATGAAGCTGACCAGAACAACATACACGATGTCTTTCCGGCGTCTCTTCATGCCACGCACGACCAGTTCTTTCATATCGATGTCCTCCCTCCCGGCGTTTTATGAGGACAGTATAACACAAAAACCTTACAGAAACCTTACAGTGCCGCGAAACTTGCCTGCGGGATGGGTGTCCCCCTTCGTCATGACTTCGTATACTCCCTCAGGAGGACACCCATACCCTCGGCTCGGGTGTATCAATGACTGCGGAGTCCGATGGTCTGCACGGCTCGGGTGTATCGATGACTGCGGAATCCAACGGACCGCGCGGATCGGGGGAATCGATCGCTGAAAAACTCGATAGACCATACGGCCCGGGGTGCTCCCGGCCGCTACTTCATCTCCTGAAAGCGCGGTAAAAACAGCGTAAATACCGCGCCGCCTTCGGGGTGGTTTCCGGCGGTAAGCTCTCCCTTCTGCCCGGTGACGATGCGCTTCGCGAGGTTCAGGCCGAGGCCGACATGTCCTTTCTTCTCCTCCTGCGGACGGTAGAAGCGATCGAAAATATACGGAAGGTCCTCTTCCGCAAAGCCTGGGCCGTGATCCCGGATCGTGATCCGGTACTCCTCCGGTGTTTCTGTGAGTGTGATCTCCGAAGGCCTATCCCCCTTCCCATGCTCCACGCAGTTTCTGAGAAGGTTCCGGAGCGCTTCCCGGGTCCAGCTGTAGCTTCCGTTCCAGATGAATGATCCTTCCGGCGGGTTCAGGGTGAGTTCCGGACGGTCTTCTTCCGGGATCTCCGACACCGCTTCCGTCAGCATGGCCTGAAGACTGATCGGGTCCGCGGAGAAGATCACTTCCCCGGCCTCCATACGCCCGATCATAAGAAGCCGCTCCACGAGGATCCGGATTTCTTCGAGGTGCGAGATCGATTCCGAAGCGCGCTCCGAATGCCCTTCCGTATCCGTATCGTCCTGCAGCAGTTCCATCGAGGTCATCGTCCGGGCGAGCGGCGTCTTGACCTGATGCGCGATATTTTCAATGAATTCCCGAAGGCGCGTATTCTGTTTCCTGAGGCTCGAAAGCTCCAGAAGTTCCTCCGAAAGTGCTTGTTTTTCCCGGGCTAAAACGGCAGCTTCCTGATCCTGAAGCTTCCGAAGCCGAAGCATCAGCAGCACGACCGCCGCCGCAATGATCAGGGCTGCGGCGCTTCCGAGAAGGAGCGCCTTTTTCCGGAGGAGACGGCTTCGGAGGATGCCGGGGCCTTTTTCCGTATAACCGTTTCCGAGAAACACTTCCTGCCCGGACTGAAGCTCCTCTTTCCTGTCCGACTCCTCGAACAGCATCTCGAGGATTTCCGCCTCCCACTCCGGGTGCGCCTCGTGAATCCGTCCAAGAAAGGCCGTCTCCCTCTGCATCAGGAAACGGCCCTGGAGAAGCAGGGTGAACAGCGGAAGCAGCAGGATACAGACGGCCGCCGTTATTAACAGCCCCGAAATGGTTTTCTTCGCGTTCCGGCTCATCACAGACCTCCGTAAATCCTGCGGACTTCCCCGTTGAAACGGTAGCCGAAGCCCCGCACGGTCTCAATCATGCCCGGTCCGATCTTGGCGCGGAGCCGGCTGATTCGTACATTCAGGGTATTTTCTTCCAGGTCCTCCTCGAGAAAGTCCTGCGCCGACATCGTGATCAGCCGCTCGCGGGACAGGAGAATCCCGGGATTTTCCATAAAGTTTTCGAGGAGCCGGAATTCAACCGCCGTCAAAGGTACGGGCTTCTCCTGAATCGTCACATCATGGGTAAAGGGGTTCAGCATCAGGTCTCCCGCGCGCAGGATCGTCTGCTCCTGCCGGTACTCAAGACGCCGCAGGTTCGCCCGGATCCTCGAGAGAAGCTCCGCCTTCCGGAAGGGCTTCGTGATATAGTCGTCCGCCCCCTCCTCGAGGCCCCGGATCACGGAGGATTCGTCGTCCGCGGCCGAGAGAATCAGCAAAGGGACACGGGTTTTTTCGCGGATCCACGGCAGAAGCTCCAGCCCGTTCCCGTCCGGAAGCCAAAGATCCAGAAGGATCAGGGAAATGTCGGACGAGGAAAGGATTGTCTGTTTCGCCGAAGCGATTCCTTCGGCCTGCAGGACTGCATAGCCTTCACGCAGCAGGAGAATCCGAAGATCCCGCTGAAGATACCGGTCGTCCTCAATGAGAAGAATCACAGCCATAGCGCCTCCAATTCAGAAAAACACGCCCCGGATAAAGATCTCGAGCCCGATGCCGATCAGGATTACGCCGCCGATGATGCCCGCATACTTTTTGAATCGGGTTCCGAAAGCCGCGCCGAGACGGATTCCGGCAAGGCAGATCGCAAAGGTGACGACGCCGATGATCCCGGCGATTAAGGCCATGCACTTCCCGGTCATCCGGGGCTCCAAAAGCCCCGCACCAAAGAAACCGAGAAGGCATCCATCGCAAGACCCACCCCAAAAAGAATGCTGTTCAGGAAAAACAGGAAATCAAAATCCATATACCGTCTGCGGTTTTGTTTTCAGCACTGCATGGGCGGTATTCACGGACGGATTTCAGGGCCAATGTGCAGACAGGCGGCTTATTTTCCCGCAAAAAGGAAGCCCTGCTTCCTTTTTATCCGATGCTTCTCCCGAAACTTCGGAAGCGCCGTCTGTCCCTCTTCGGTTACCGGGCAGATCCAGCGTCCGGAGAAGAGATGCACCTGCATCATCACAAGGCGGATCGGTTCGTCGACATAGCAGCTCGCAAAGATCACAAGGAAGGGCGCATGAACCAGAAAAGCCATGGCCAGCAGGAGCGGGATCACAAGAAGGTACATAAACGCGATCTCGAGAATCGTGCCCGTCATCGGCTCGCCCGCCGCCCGGTAGGTGTCGTTGTGGAGCCAGTTCATCATGCGGATCACGATGACGACGGCAAAAATCAGCATCATACCCTTCGCGATCTCAAGCGATTCTCCGGACAGTCCGAAAGCCGTGAAGATCGGCGTCCGCAGAACGACGACAATCACCGCGATCAGGGCAATGAAGCCAGCGCACATGTAGATAATCCGTTTCGCGGAGGCATAGGCATCTTCCAGTCTGCCCGCGCCGACCGCCTTCCCGACAAGGATGGATGAGGCCTGAGAAAAGCCTACGAAGAATCCGATATACAGTCCTTCCATCGTCCGGAAGACCGCAATCGCCGCGATCGCTTCTTCCGACTGGCGCCCGAGGACGATGTTCATAATCGCAATCGAGACGCCGATCGCGAGCTCATTACAAAGGATCGGAAAGCATTTCCTGAAATACTCCGTAAAATGCGCCTTGTCCCAGCGGAAATGTTCCCGAAGAAGGAAGAGATAGCGATACCCCCGGGTACGGGCAATGATGAGAATCACCGCAAAATTCACGATATTCGCCGAAAGCGTCGCAATCGCGGCGCCCTGTACGCCGAGCGCCGGTGCGCCGAGGTGTCCGCCGATCAGGAGGTAATTCAGCGAAACATTCGTCACGACCGACACGATCGAGGCGACCAGCGGAATTTTCACGCGCTCCGTGGACCTGAGGAGAAGACTAGCCGCCATCGACAGTACGACAAAGGGATAACCGAAGCCCGCGATCCGAAGATAGGGAATCCCGAGCTCCTGGATCGCTGTTTTGTCGGTATAGAGCTTCATCACCGCTCCCGGAAAAGCCGTCGCAAGCACACAGAAAATCACGCCTACGAGAAGCATGCAGCTTCCGGTCATGCCGAAAGACCTCGTGAGCCCCCGCTCGTCCTTCGCGCCCCAGTACTGCGCAAGGAACAGTCCGCCGCCGCCCATGAAGCCGAAATAACACGAGCCCATGAGCGAACTGAACTGTCCGCATAAGCCCACTGCACCGACGTATTTCTCGCCGAGCGTACCGATCATCATCGTATCGAGCATCGACCCGGTCGTCGTCAGCAGGTTCTGCAGCGCGACCGGAATCGCGATGACTGCGACGGCCCTGACGAAGCCGGACCAGCTGAATTTATTCGTTTCCCTGAGATTCATTCTGACCTGGAT
>CACYBV010000303.1 GCA_902772745.1 uncultured Eubacteriales bacterium | reverse complement strand
TTTCAAGACGGCTTCCTGGCAGCATCTCATGCAGCAGTTCTGCGGAGTGAAGCATCTTTTTCTGTTCTTTTCCCCCAACAATAATGCGAACCTGAGCGCGGCAGTTTTGAATCCCCGGTTTTATTTCATATTCTGTGTTTGCCTTCAGAAATGCGATCATGCTGCTTTTCGAGATTTTTGACGTGTCCCGATAATAGTCCTCAAACAGACCTTCACAAATGCGAAGATACCGAAACTGCATTTTTGCAAACCATTTTTTCTGAATCAGGCTGCTGCTTAACGCAAAGGTCGGTCTGATCAAAGCATTTGTTATCCCGGAAGGAATAACGGATGCGCTCTCGATAATCGCGTATCGGCAGATATCCCCACGCTGCGACAGCATCTCCGTCAATATCTGCGCACCCAGGGACAAGCCTCCGATCAGCAGAACCGATCCGCCATACTCGCTGTCAATGAAAGAAATGATCCTGCCTGCGTTTTCCTCTATGCTGATAAAGTCATTGCCGCTGTCCGCATGACCGTCAAGGACCGGTAATACTACATGATAATGATTACTGAGCAGTTCTGCCTCCATTCTGTAATTCCACCATGATAATCCACCGCCGTGAAGCAGCATGACAGTGTCCTTATTCTGTTTTCCATATTCTGTCGTTTTCATGCCTGCGCCAATCGTTTATTAGTTTTCGAAATCCATTTCACACCAACAGCTTGCTGTTATGAAGATCACAGCTTCGGCCCAGCTGCAAAACCATCCAATCCGGCAGCTCAACCTTTTGCACACTGGTTTTAATATGTTTCCACGGAGCACTTTTCATGGGCATTTTCACAACCCGGTACTGATGATCAAATCCTCAAAAAGCCTTATTTCAGGCCGCTCTTTCACACTTTACTTTTCAACCCCTGACATCATTACTACCGTCTCCATATGTCTCGTAAATCCGAATAAATCATAGGGCCAGGCGCCTTCCGCCCGGTACCCGAGCTTCTTCAGGACCAGAAGATCCCTTGCGAGGGATTCGGGACCGCAGGAAATATAGACAATGCGGGACGGGGCAAGGCGGGCGGCGGCGCGAAGGAATTCCTCGGTCGCGCCGGAACGGGGCGGATCCAGGAAAAGGACGTCTGCGGATTCGCCGTCTTCGGCGAGCGCCGTCATGAACTGTCCGGCGTCTGCCTGTACGAAACGGGCGTTTTCGATGCGATTTCTTCTCGCGTTTTTCACAGCGTCCCGGACTGCTTCCGGGTTCAGTTCGACGCCGATCAGCTCCCCTGCGGATTTTGAAGCGATGAGGCCGATCGTTCCGGTGCCGCAGTAGGCGTCGATGACGCGTTCCGTACCGTGAAGATCCGCAAGTGCGATAGCTTTTTCATAGAGCTTTTCAGCCATGCGGGGATTGACCTGATAGAAAGACTGGGCGGAAATCCTGAAGCGCATTCCGCAGATTTCGTCTTCGATATAACCCGGCCCGTGCAGGATGATGTCCCGTTTTCCGAGCACCATGCTGGTTTTCCGGTCGTTCAGGTTCAGCACGACCGATGTGATCTCCGGATGTTTTTTCCGGAGCGCGCGGACAAAATTGACTTTGGAAGGGAAGACCGGAGAGGTGACGACGAGAACGACAAG
The DNA here is from genome assembly GCA_902772745.1 of uncultured Eubacteriales bacterium. Lineage (GTDB taxonomy): Bacteria > Bacillota > Clostridia > Lachnospirales > Lachnospiraceae > UBA1267. The sequence goes on along the minus strand of CACYBV010000303.1, from coordinate 518 downwards.
AATTTCGCCGGTTTTTTCGCCGGTTCTTACGAGCACATGCCTCAGGAGCCCATAGCCGGACTGCTCACTGTAAACCGTGATTTTAAAGGAGGGCAGGAGATCCCGGATCGTATGAATGATTTCCTGCGCCTTTTCATTTTCGATCTGACAATGCTCCACCGCTACGACGCGGTGGGAATCCTCTTCATACATTCCGGTGAGAATCCGCCCGTCTTTCGTGCGGGAGAAGACCGCATGGACTTTATTCCGGTAATGATACGGATCGGTCATCCCGGTAATCGGGTGGACGGGGCAAAAGCCCTGAAGAAGATTCTCCAGGGCTTTCTGTTTCGTGTGAAGCTGCTCCTCATAAGGGATTCCCTGATAATCGCAGCAGCCGCATTTTTTTGCGTAAGGACAAGGCTTCATGAGCGCTCCTCCCGGGGAGATTCGGAGAAATATGCCCGGATTTCCGGAAGCCGCCTGAGGGCTTCCTTCCGGCCGGTTTCATAGACGCGGACAAGTTCAGAAGGATCCGT
>CACYBV010000302.1 GCA_902772745.1 uncultured Eubacteriales bacterium | reverse complement strand
CTGCGTCAGCGGCCAGGCGATCAAGGCGGTGCTCACGGGTTCCGGCGTGATTCCGATGCGGGAGCTGATCACGCGGATGGAAGCGGACGGATACGCGGGTATTTATTCTGTCGAATATGCGGCGCCTTCGGACGTCCACGGCTGTGCGCACATCGAGGCCGCGGCGGTTTACGGGAAAATCATCCGGAAGACGGCGGAGGGCAGTCTGACGCTTTGCCCGAAAGCCGCTTTCCCGGGGCTGGACAAGGAAGTATCCCGGATCTTCTTCGGAACGGCTTCCATGCCGTTTTTGATGGGAATGGGTACCGAGTCTCTTCTCGACCAGATGGTAAGCTCCGGCATCAACGCAATCGACACAGCGCGCGGCTACGGACAGGCGGAAGAGGCTGTCGGAAGATGGCTTTCGGCGCGGAAGAACCGCGAAGAAGTGGTGATCCTGTCAAAATGCGGAAATGTTTCGCCGGACGGGAAGGTCTGCGTGAACCGGGAGGTGATCCTGCGGGAAATTTCGGAGAGCCTTGCGGCGCTTCAGACGGACTATATCGACATTTACCTTCTGCACCGCGATGACCCGAAGACGCCTGTTTCGGAGCTCGTTGACACCTTAAATGAGCTTGCGGACGCCGGTAAAATCCGTGTTTTCGGCGTCTCAAACTGGACGGATGAGAGGATCCGGGAAGCTAACGGATATGCGGCGTCGAAAGGACTTCGGGGCTTTTCGGTTTCGAGTCCGAACTACGGGCTGGCGCGGCAGGTTACAGATCCCTGGGGCGGCGGCTGTGTGACCGTTTCCGGCCCCGAAAACCGGGAAGCACGCAGATGGTATGCGGAGAATCAGATGCCGCTGATCGCTTACTCCAGCCTCGGAAGAGGATTCTTCAGCGGCAGATTTACGGGCTTTGATTACGAAGGAGCGCAAAAGGTGCTTGATCCTGTCGCGGTAAAAGGCTACCTTTCCGAAGATAACATGCGGCGGCTTGCCGCGGCCGAAGAATATGCGAAAGCGCACGGAATCAGCGTTCCTGAGACCGCGATGCGCTTTATCCTGTCCTCTCCGATGAACGTCTTTGCTGCTGCAACGATGAGCGGATTTTCGAGAATGCAGGAAAACACCGGGGCCGCGACGGAGCGGATGAACCCGGAGGACTGGGAGAAATTTGACGGTATTGAATAAGGGGATGTCATTCCGGACGGAGGCCATAAGGCGGCGCCTGGGATGTCATTCGTCCGAAGGGGCCGTTTTGGATGAGATGTCTCGACGCAGTATTGCTCCGCGCGGCTGCCACAAAGGGAGAATGGAATTACATTTTATAAACAGCTGAAGAATATCGGAAATCTTGACAGAATCATCGGATTTCAGGCTGTAAAATGGCCTGGTTCAAAAGAAAACGAAAGGAACGATTATGGAAAAGTATCTGGATGCAGCACTCAGCCCCGAAGAGCGGGCAAAAGACCTGCTGCCGAAACTGAGCCTGGAAGAAAAGCTTGCCCAGGTTTCCGGAATGTATGCGTTTCCGGAAGGCATGCTGCCGCCCGGCGTCTTTGACCAGATGAAGGGGGCCTTTGCAAACGGAATCGGGCAGCTTTCCTGCCTGTTTATGCGCACTTTTCACGACGTACACGAGGTGCTTGATCTGCAGCGGAAATACCAGAAGATGGTGATTGAAAATTCGCCGCACCATATCCCGGCAATCTTCCATCAGGAGGGCCTGACCGGCGCAATGCTTCTCGGGGCGACCAGCTTCCCTGCGAATATCAACCGCGGCGCTTCTTTTGACCCGGAGCTCGAGGAAGAAATCGGAAAGATCACCGCCCGCCAGGAGCTCCCTGCCGGTATTACACAGATTCTCTGCCCGGTGCTCGACATCAACCGCGACCCGCGCCTCGGACGGGTCGGCGAGACCTACGGCGAGGATCCGAGCCTTGCGGCTGCAATGGGATCAGCGATGACGAAGGGCCTTCAGGGCGTGCAGGTTGACGGAAAACAGGCAGACGCCTGTGCGAAGCATTTCATGGGCTTCCATTCAAGCGAAGGCGGCATTCACGGCGCCGGAACCTACATCGGGGACCGCGCGCTTCTTGAAGCCTACGGGAAATCATTCCAGGCGGCGATTGCAGAATCCGGCCTGAAGGCGGTCATGCCCTGCTATGATTCGATGGACGGAGAGCCTGCTTCAGCTTCACATCATCTTTTGACAGAGCTTCTGAGGGATGAGATGGGATTTGAAGGCGCTGCAATCTCGGACTACGGCGCGGTAAAAAACATTCATGTCGTTCAAGGCGTTGAGGAAACGTCAGCGGAAGCCGGATATCGGAGCCTTGCCGCGGGCATGGACTGCGAGCTG
>CACYBV010000301.1 GCA_902772745.1 uncultured Eubacteriales bacterium | reverse complement strand
CGGAAGATCAGGAAACAGGATATGCAGAATAAAGAACAGAAGACGCTGAACAAAAAACAGCTCAGATTACTGCTGATCGCGATAGCCCTTTTGATTGTGGCCGGAGCGGTTTACTTTGCGCTTAAAAACAAAGCGGAAGGCGGCGCAGATGACGGAACGCTCGCCTTTACGACGCTCGCGGAAACGGAAAATGCGGGCGCGGGCGAAAGTATGGAGAGCGGGACTTCCGCACGGGAAAGCGAAACAGCGATAGTTACGGAGACGGCGCCTTCGGAAAACGCTTCGGATTCGGAGGATCCGGGAGACGAAGGAGAGACAGAGGCCGGAGGCGAAGACCCGGATACGGCGGCCGCTTCAGAGGATCTGTCTGAGCTTACGGAAGAAGCTTCGGCGGAGGGCACTTCGGAAAATGCCGCAGAAAGCTCTTCGGACACGGCGGCCGGAACCGTGTCGGAAACGGATCCGCCGGACGGGTTAATCCATGAGAACGGCATCACGATTGCTCCGGACGGCGAATACACCGACAAGGACCACGTCGCTTTGTACATCCATTTCTTCGGCTGTCTTCCGTCGAATTATATCACCAAGGAAGAGGCGGAGGAGCTCGGATGGGTCGCAAGCCGCGGGAATCTCTGGGATGTCGCACCCGGAAAATCCATCGGCGGTTCGCATTTCGGCAATTACGAAAAACTTCTCCCGACGAAGAAGGGCCGGAAATACTATGAATGCGACATTGATTACAGGGGAAAAAGCCGGGGCGCGAAACGGATTATTTATTCGAACGATGGCCTGATTTTCTATACGGAAGACCATTACGAAAGTTTTGAACAGCTGTATTAAAGAGAAACCGATTTCTGCCCGATCAATATAAAAGGGAGCCGTCATGCACCAAGGATGCGGCATCTTAAGAAAAAAGGCTGACAGTCCGATAATGTTCTATCGGCTTTCGGATTTTGGCGTCCAGGAGGTTAATGCCTTCGCTTCCCCGGGACAAGGCTCCCTGATCGCGGAGTTGTCTGCGAAAAAGAATGCCATGCTGATAACGGCTGCGGGGATCGCAGGATTCGGCGCGGCGCTTATCAATATTTTTATCGGAAAAAGCAGGCCGCGGGATCAGCTCCCGGCGGCCCGGGAGAAACAATGACTGCAGTGATTCTGGATTTTCATGAATTTTCCGTGCCGGCCGAGGTGCACGGGTATCTGGCTGAGCATCTCGGATTTCCTTCCTACTATGGAAAAAACCTGGACGCGCTGTATGACTGTCTGACGGAGCTTTCCGAGGACTGCTGTGTGACCGTGGTCCGCGCCGGGAAGGACTTTGAAGAAGGCTTCCTCACGGTGTTTTCGGACGCGGCGGAGGAGAACCGGCATTTTTTCTGCACGGGGAGCGGGCGATGAAGAACAGGACTTTCTGTGAAGCAATCCGCTGCGCCTTCCGCGGACTTTCGTACGCGTTTCGGACAGAGCGGAATTTTTTGCGCTATTTCGTGATTGCGGCGGTATTCCTCGCGGCGAATCTCGCGCTTCGCGTGCCGCTCCTCGGGCATATTATTTACATTGTGACCATCTGCGTAACTTTTGCGTTTGAAGTGGTCAATACGGCAATCGAGCACATCTGCGACGCTTTTTCGGAGAAAATCAGTTCCGACATCCGGCGGATCAAGGACCTTGCGGCCGGTGCGGTTTTGATGAGTTCGCTTGGCTTTTTTATCTCGGAAGCGGTGTTTCTGACAATTCAGGCTGTGAATCTTGTGCGGGGAGGTGCAGCGGGATGAGAATCATTCTCGGGATGCTCCTGACGATGTCGCCGGTCGTGCTCGGGGCGGCTGTGAACATGCTGCTGACAAAAACCGCTTTTTACCGAAATCACCGCTGGCCGATCGACGGAGGAAGAACGCTCTCAGGGGAACGGATTTTCGGGGAAAACAAGACCTGGACCGGTTTTTTTTCCTACATTGTCTGCTGCACGATCGCGCATCTTCTCGTGGGACTTGTGTGCCGGATTGCCGGAATCGAATCCTGGAACCGGATGTATGCACTGCATCAAAACACCATTCCCTATAACCTTCTCGCCGGGGCACTTTTCGGACTGGCCTATGCTGTTTTCGAGCTTCCGAATTCCTTCCTGAAGCGCCGGCTCCGCATACAGTCCGGCGGACATGCAAAAGGCGTGAAGGGTGTGTTTTTCTTTATCCTGGACCAGATCGACTCCCTCGTGGGCTGCGCAGTCGTGATCGGCGTGCTGACTGATGCGAGTTTCTGGCACCTTGTACAGTATGTGATCCTGGGAGCGCTGGTGCACATCTTCGTGAATCTGCTGCTGATGGCGCTGCATGCAAGAAAAAGTCTGTAGAGGAGAAGCCCCTCGAGCCTGTGGTAATCGTGTTTCTCCCGGGGGTGACCTGGAACCGTCACCCCGGGGGAAATACGATTACCGCAGGCGAGTTCCGGGAATCCAGCAGGCAGGAACAGAAAGGAGAGCCTGAATGAAGGCACTGAAACGGCTGTACATATATCAAAAGGAAATGTTTCCGATCATCCCGAGACTGCTCCTGGGGTTTCTGGTGTTCGCCGAAATCCACTTCATTGTGCTCTTAAACCATGGTGTGACACAGTTTCAGATCGGGATCCAGGAAATTGTCTGCGGGTTTACGGTTTTCAGCTTCCTCTTCTGGCTCCGGATTGCGGACGATTTCAAGGATTATGAGCTGGACTGCAGGCTTTTTAAGGAACGGCCGCTTCCGTCGGGGCGCGTTACGAAAAAAGACCTTGGGATTTTTGTCGGGATCCTGATCGCGGTGACGATCGCGCTGAACGCGGTCTTCATGAATAATTTCCTCTTCTGCGTGCTCCTGTACACATACGGTTCGCTTATGGCGGTCTGGTTTTTCCAGAAGCACAAGATCGCAAAATCCCTCCCCCTTGCTCTGGTGACGCACAATCCGGTGCAGCTTTTCATCAATGTCTATGTGATTTCCTTCACGGTGATCAAGTACCGGATCCAGGCCTTTGACCTGATCAATGTGCTGGCCTGCTTCACGCTTTATTTCCCGGCGCTGATCTGGGAGGTGTCGAGAAAGATCCGCGCCCCGAAGGACGAGACCGAATATGTTACCTACTCGAAGCTTTTCGGCTACAAAAAGAGCACGCTTTTTGTGCTGATTGTAACAATCGTGGACATCATCACGAATTTCATCCTTGTGTGGAACCTCAACAAAATCTCAGTCGGCGTACTGTTCCTTCTGGTATCCTGGATGACATGGAAATTCCTGCAGTTCATGAAAAACCCGGAGCGGTTCAAAATCGTTAAGAAGGTGGAACTGTACACCTATCTGCAGGAATCGACGATGGTGCTGACGATCATTCTTTTCCTGATATTCGGAAAGATCGGATGAGTAATAACGCGGCGGAATTTCAGAACAAGCCGGCGGTATGGATCAATGAAAGCCAAGAATCTCGAACTACTGAAAAATAACGGAATCCGTGTACCGGAGTTTATCGTCGTGGAATCCGAAAAGGAAGCAGATCTCTCCTTCTCGGATTCTGCGCTTTTTTCGGTGCGTTCGTCCGCGGCGGCCGAGGACGGTACGGAGCGGTCTTATGCGGGACAGTTTGAAACCCTGCTGAATGTGCCCCGGGAGGAAGTTCCGGACGCGGTACGGAAGGTCCTCCAGAGTGCAAAGGCGGATAAGGTGATCTCCTACCGGCAGGCATTCGGAAAAGCAGCCGTGCCCGGGTCGGGTGATGTGCGGGAACCCGGAACGGAGTCTTCGGAAAAGAAGCCGAAAATCCGCGTCATCATTCAGAAAATGCTCGCGCCTGAGCTTTCGGGCGTGATGTTTACCGCAAATCCCGCGGGCATCCTGAACGAAACGGTGATAACGGTCGGAAAGGGGCTCGGGGACGGAATTGTCCGGGACGAGAAGCCGGTTACGACCGTATTTTATAACCGGGATGACGGAAAGTCCCTTCTGGTGCAGGACCGGGAGGGACCGAAAATTCCGGAGGGTCTCACGGAAGAGCTTTCCCGTCAGGGACAGAAGATCGAGTCGCTTCTTGGAACCCCGGCGGATGTGGAATTTGCGGTCGAGGACGGGTATCTGTGGATCCTGCAGGCCCGTCCGATCACGACGCTTCCGAAAGATCCGACACCGATCGTGCTGGACTCGAGCAATATCGTCGAAAGCTATCCCGGCGTATCGCTCCCCGTGACGCAGGATTTTGCCAAGGACATATATTATCATGTATTCCGCAACTGTCTGCTGCGGCTCTCAAAGGACCCGGAACTGGTCCGGGAGCTGGATGAGCCGCTCTCACACATGGTCGATACTGCAAACGGGCGGATTTACTACCGGATCAGCAGCTGGTATGATATACTGGAACTGCTGCCTTTCTCGAATAAAATCATCAAAGTCTGGCAGAACTCCCTCGGTGTGAAGAACCGGCTTGTGGTTTCGGACCGGGTGAAGCCCCGGTTTTCGACAAAAGTGCGGATTTTCTTCTCTTTCTGCCGGTATATGCTGAGCTGTCCGCGCGACATGAAGAAGCTGAATGAATATTTCAGCGGACGGATCGGACCGCTTCGGGAGGAGCTCTCCGAAGCGCAGGACCTGCCGGCACTTTCGGCGCTGTATCGGAAGCTGCTTTCTGAGATCACCGAAAAATGGGACATTACGCTCGTGAACGATGTCTGGACCTTTATTTTTACGGCACTTTCCGGAAAGAAAAACCGGGAGAAGCTCGCGGATGTCGGAAACCTTGAGAGCATGAAGCCGGCGCGGGCACTTTCCGCCCTCGAAAGGCTGTACCGGGAAGAGGGCGAAAGTGCGGCGTTTACGCGGGCGTTTGAAGAATTCATCGATGATTACGGCGACCGCTGTCCGGAGGACCTGAAGCTGGAGACCCGGACTTACCGCACGGATCCGGAAAACCTCCGGTGGCTCCTGCGGGAAACTACTTTCCGGGGAGAACTTCCTGCAGAACCTGCGGCGGCGCGCGGCGGAGGGCTGTTCATAAGACAGGCGAAGAAGGGAATTGCGAATCGTGAGATCTCGAGGATGAACCGTTCGCGGCTCTTCGGAATCATGCGGGAAATTGTGCTGAAAAGCGGGAGAATTCTGGCGGAACAAAACCGGATCAGCGATCCGAGGGACGTCATGTACCTGAGACTTTCCGAGATTTTCGGGGAGAACGGGAGCGGTACGGATGACGGAAAGTCACCGGATGCAGGGGCTCTTCAGATGCAGGACCTGCGGATGCCGGTGGAAAACCGAAGGAAGCTGGCTGCTGCCGAGCGGGAGCTCCCGGCTTTTGAACGGCTGGTTTTTGCGGAAAGCATCGTCGGGCACAGGGAGCGCGGAATCAGCAGAAATGCCGCAGCGGACGCGAAGGAGCTCTTCGGGACACCGGTTTCCTTCGGAAAAGCGGAAGGCGAGGTGCTTCTTGTCCATGACCCGAAAGCCGCCCGGGATACTTCCGGGAAAATCATTGTCACCGTTTCCACCGATCCGGGCTGGGTGCATATCCTCCGCGATGCGGCGGGCATTATCGCCGAACGCGGTTCAATCCTGAGCCATACGGCGATTATTGCGCGGGAGCTTAAAAAGCCCTCGATTGTCAACGTCAGCGGCGCGGCGGAAGTACTGCGTGACGGAGACTATGTACAGCTGGATACGAACGCCGGTACGGTGCGGATACTGAGGAAGGCTTCCTCAGCACGCATTTCCCCTGACGGGACCGGTGAAGGCGGGAGATAGAATGAAATACCGGGTATTATCAGACAACAGCGGGCTGCTCCGGAAATATTTCCTCTGCCTGCCAAAGCGCCTCTACGACCGGAAAACCCGCATGCAGGATGAAAAGACGGAGCGCGGGATCCTTTCAGGCGCACATCTCCTGAGCCCGGATTTTTCTGTATATCCTTTTGTCGTGACGGAAGGAGTGCGGCCCTTATCAAGGGCCCTGCTCACGGTTTATCCGGGTGATCCGGAAGCGTATTTCGGCTTTTTTGAGAGTGAAAACGATCCGGAAGCCGCGCGGATTCTTTTTGCGGCGCTCGCGGATAAAGCAAAAAGCTTAGGGGTCCGGTCGCTCGTCGGACCGGTTAACGCATCCTTCTGGATCGGTTACCGGCTGAAAACAGATCATTTTTCCGATCCGGCCTTCACCGGAGAGCCTTATAATCTGTCTTATTATGAGAAGCTGCTTCTGGAAAACGGCTTTACGGTCTCCGATCGCTATATCTCGGACATTT
>CACYBV010000300.1 GCA_902772745.1 uncultured Eubacteriales bacterium | reverse complement strand
CATTCACGGTCATGCTGATATCCTCCGCGGGCATCTGTTCACCGTCGATATTCACCTTGATGTCATGAACGATCGAGAGCGTGATTCCCCGATAGTACTGGGATTTCCAGCGGAAGCGGAATCCGACCGGATCACCGTTTTCAATAATGTTCTCAAACCCGTTTGGGTCAAAGATCACACGTGCTGCCATGTTTTTCTCCTTTTTTATTTTTGTATGTCAATTCTCCTTCATCTCCCATCCGGGACATGCGGGCATCGGACAGTACTTCTGGCCGCCTGACATATCGGGCGCGAAGTATGGGCGCTGCCGGCACCCGCTGCCCTCAGAGGGAAGTCTGGCGTCACAGTTCCCTGACGTAGTCCGCGGCTTCCATGCCGGCGATACGGCCGGTGTTTACGGCAAAGCCCATGGAATTGCCGGGAAGCAGGAACATGTAGCTGTCGTTATAGAGGTTGCAGGCGTCCGCGCCGGCTGCGTACAGCCCCGGAATCGGGTAGAAGTCGCTGTCGCAGGCTTCGCAGTTCTCGTTGATGCGGATGCCGCCGACAGTGCCGTAAGCACCGGGACCGATCTTGTTGGCGTAGAAGGGCGCCTGGTAAATCGGTTTCAGGTATCGGCCGGGCTTGAAGAACTGCGTGTCGGTCGTATCGCAGAATCCGTTGTATTCCTCGATTGTTTCCTTCAAGATCTCCGGATCCATACTGAGTTTTTCTGCAAGTTCTTCAATGCTGTCGGCAACGACCGGGTACTCGGTATGATTCTCCTTTGCGATCTTAATGCCGTCGTAGAAGTCGGAAACGTCGGTGTCCGAACGCACCATGCTCACTACATCAACACCGTTCCGGATATACTCGCGGACGATCGAGTCGTCAACAATTGAATAGGAAGTGCGGTCCTTCTGGTTCGAGACCGCGTTCGAAAGGAAGGTCGTGTTCTGCATGTACTCTTCGTTCATGAAGCGCTTTCCGAATGCGTTCACAAGGAGGTTCGGCTGGAAGAAGATGTTTGAGACGCTGTCGGGAAGTCCTTCAACGCCGACCATCATCGCCGCCTGCTCCATACGTACCGGCACATGGTCGACACCCGCTTCCCAGGCCATCCTAAGACCGTCTCCTGTGATTCCGGGAATTGCGAAATTGAACATATCCTTGCCGAAGGTATAGCCGGTCTCTTTATAGATCATTTCCGGATTCGCGCCTGCGCCGCCGGTCGCGATGACCGCCGCCTTGCAGTTCACACGGATCTTCTCGCCCGAATTTGTCTCGGCAAGGACCGCCGAAACCGCGCCGTCTTCCTTGACGATATGCAGGCCCCGGGTCTCGAGAAGGAACTGAACTCCCAGTTCCAACGCCTTGTTGTACAGTGCTTTGTTCATGAAGGACGCCGCGCGCGGGCCGATCTTCTGGCCGGATTTTACGATGTGCCAGGTGCATTCGGACTGCGGGAAATAGCGGTAAGCGCCTTCGAATTCGACGCCCATCGACTCCAGCCACTCGATTGTCGACGCAGACTGCGAAAAATAGCGTTTAACGAGCCTTGCGTCTACCTGGTAGTGCGTATACTCCATGAACATGTTGAAGGCCTTTTCGACCGTAATATCGACCATCTGCGCCTTCTGGTACTTGGTGCCGATGCCTAAGGGGCCCATGCCCATGTTGGCCGCGCCGCCGACCGCTGCTGCTTTTTCGAGAACGATGACTTTCATGCCCCGCTCCGCTGCCTGGACTGCTGCCGAGAGTCCCGCGGGACCGCCCGCGACGATGCATACCTGTGTATCGTATGTCTTCATGTTTTCCTCCTGAAGGAATTTATTGAGATCGAATAAGGGTTCCGATGTCTTTTGTGCCGCTGCCCCAGAAGCATCCGCTTTCTTTTCGGGCGCTGTACCCTCGGGCCTTCTGATCCGTTTGGATTTCTTTTCAGTTTTTTCCGTCTGTCCCGGTGCGCCTTTCCCAACTTTCACCGGGCGGTCGGGGAGTTTCGGAAGCGCGCCTTCCGTCAGGATGATCGCCTGTTCCGGACAGATTTCCCGGCATTTGCCGCAGAGCGTGCAGAAACCCTGGTCGAGCATATAGACGTAACCCGGGCGGCCGTAGATCGCTTTCTCTTCGCAGATTTCGGCGCATTTTCCGCAGCCCACGCATTTCGCAGGGTCGATGTACATCTTTTCCTTCCGGAAGCAGACGCCCGCGGGACACTGTTTCCGCATGTGCGCATCGTACTCTGCGCGGAACTTGTCGAGAGAATCCAGGATGAAATCCGCGCCGCGCTGGCCGATCGAGCAGAGTGATGAGAAGTCCATCGCCTCGCCGATTTCCCGGATGATGTCAAGATTGTCCGCGCCGCCCTTTCCCTGCTTCACTTCTGAGAGGAAAGCCTGGATCTGCAGGAGTCCCTCGCGGCAGAAGGTACATTTGCCGCAGCTTTCGGTGCGGGAAAGCAGAAGCTCCGTCTCCGCCGCGAGAAGCAGGCAGTCTTTTTCCGTAAGGACGGTCACCACGCCGTTCCCGATATTGCACTGCGGAAGGATCTCGAGCTCCGCAAATTCTTCCGGCGTATAGAGCCGCGTTCCGATCCGGAAGGCTTTCGCGCCGGTGACTGCGGAAAGTTCTTCAGCGAAAACTTCGGAAGGCTTTGAGCCGAAGGGAATGCGTTTTCCTTCGCTGATCCGGTCCCCGAGCTTCAGGAAAACTGTCGTCCTCGGGGCAGCCTTGTCAAGGAACATCCGGCCGCATTCATAGGCTGTCTGCAGATGGAATTTGCCGTATTCCGGAAATTCCCGGACCGGGATGATTCCGTAACGGATTCCGTATTCCGGCGCCTGGTCAGACAGGATCTTTCCGAGTTCTTCCTCGCCATCCGGGAGGAAAATGATCACATTTTTCGCGTCGGTAAAGTCCTTCACCAGCCGGATGCCGAGAAGTACAGCTTCCGTATTTTTCTTCACAACGCTGAGAAAAGCGCGGTCAAAATCGTTATTGTTCAGGCCGAAAGCGATGTCCGGTGCCGCCTGTCCCGCAGTTTCCTTCTGCAGCTTGTCAATCAGATGATATAAAAGGTGGTGGTAAACACCATACTCATAGAGACGCGCGTCCTCGATGAGCTTTCTCGCATCGCTTTTTCCGCGAAGATCCAGTTTTTTATAGAGGTTTATCATGCTTCCACCTCCTCTTTCTCTGCGCTCTGAGACATCTTTTGGGGATCGCTTTCCGCTTTCTGCACATCGCTCCAGAGTCTCGGGCGTGAAATCCGAAGCGCGAGATCGCACTGGAGGCAGCGCTCCGCTTCGCCGCAGATGCTGCAGTCTGAAATGCCGTGGTCAAAGAGGCGGAAATTGTCTTCACGTTTTTCAGTGCCGTCGATCTCAGGCGCTTTCCGCTGCAGTTTTCCAAAACCTTCGAATTTTCCGATCTTCGGATTCGGGAACTGATCCGGCGCAAGT
>CACYBV010000299.1 GCA_902772745.1 uncultured Eubacteriales bacterium | reverse complement strand
AGATGCCGCTCATAATAATCCCGAAGCGCCGGTTCGAGGTCCAGCTCTTCCTTCGCGCCTTCCTCCCGTAGCTGTACGATCCGCATGCGGATGAAGGTTTCAAGATCGTTTTCCCGGAGTTTTCTGTATTCGATATCCATAATCCCTTCCCGTATAAGTCTCTTCGTCTGCTTTATTCCGGCTTTGCGACATTTCCGGAATTGATTCCGGCGTTGTCATCATCCAGAGGCAGCCAGTTCAGGATCCTCTCGATATAGCGGTCCCAGAAATCCCACTCATGTCCGCCGGGGCCTTCTTCCCAGGTCACATCGAAGCCTTTTTCCAGCAGGTCGTCCCGGACCCCATAGTTCGGGCCGATGAGCCCGTCTTCCGTCCCGCAGCACATATAAATCTTCGGGAAATTCACTTCTTCGCCGGCGGCTTTTCTCTCCGCAAGGCCTTTCGCGAGATACTGCGGATTCTTTTCGGAATACCAGCCTTCTTTCATGGTTCCGAAGCAGTATTTCTCAAGCCCCATCCTTCCGATTTCTTCGTCGTCCGACTTCGGCTCATGCAGGATGAACGCGCCGGAAAGCGCCGCGATCGCGCCGAAGGTATCCGGATATGCGAGACCGTTGCGCATTGCGCCGAATCCTCCCATGGAAAGCCCCGCGATATAACAGTCTTCCCGCTTTTCGGAGATATGGAACATCTTCCGCATCATCGCCGGGAGCTCTTCGCCGATGAACTTTCCGTAGTAGTTGCCGCTCTCAGGAATGTCCACATAGAAGGCGTTGTCGCCCGAAGGCATGACCACGCAGAGGTTTTTCGCTTCCGCGAAGCGCTGGATTCTCGTGCCGTTCACCCAGTCGGTGTAATTTCCGAGGATGCCGTGAAGGAGAATCAGCATTTTGAAGGGTTTAAGCTCCGGTTCCGGAGCGCCTGGAAAAACCAGTTTGTCCGCCGGAAGAATCACGTTCACGGGAACGGTTCTCATCAGGCTTTTTGAGATGAAATTCACTGTTAAAAATGCCATGGGTGTTTCCTCCTTTTCGAATATTCTGACTTTATTCTATCATGAAAGGTTCGGCCTGCCAAGAGCATTTATCGGGAGATTTCCAGAGGGCAGATAAACTTTCTTTCCGTTTTCCGTAAACATTTCGTTCCCCCATGCACGGCTGTTAAATTCTATTGCAGTCTCTATAAGGCATAAAAGCTCAAAAATCAGGAATAAACCGCTGACAGGAGCGAATTCCCATCGTTTCTGTCAACGGTTTCCCCCTCTCTTTTCACCGGACCTCAAACCTGCAGTCGTATTTTTGATCTTATGTCCGTCTTTTGTCTCATTCGGCAGGCCTTTCAGCTTTTCAGGCGCGGCGAAATCGAGACATCCCATAAAAAAGGGGTTTCTCTCCCAGGCAGGATTCCTCAGTTCCCTGCGGTTTCCAGGGATGACAGAAATCGGGCTGTGTCGTTGAAAATCCGGCCGTTCTGAGGTATAATCATTTCATCAAACATCAGAAAAGGAGCTTTCCATGTCCCTTATCACGCATGATTATTACTGTCCGAATATCGGGATGGCTTCGAAACTCCGCCTTCTCGTGCCGGATGAGGTTCTCCGGGGCGGGGAATCGCCCGATGGCCTGCTCTTCATTCTTCCTCCAGAAGGCGAAAGCGGCCTTTCACTTCTCACGGGCACAATACTCACAGCCCTTACGGAAGAATACCGGATCGCGGCCGTAATCCCGCCCTGTCTCCAGGGCTGCTTCACCGACATGGTGTACGGCTATCCCTTTTATCAGTCGCTGAAACATGTCCGCGAATACCTTTCGCATTATTTCCCGGGTCTTCGCGCGGAAGCCGGAAAATGCGCTATTGCAGGCTTCGGAATCAGCGCACTCGCGGCACTTCGCTGGGCTTTTGAGGAACCGGAATTCTTCGCCGCAGCGGGTTCCATCGCCGGACTTCTGGATCCTGCGATGGAAGCGCAGGGCTGGTTTACCGACACCAGACTTGAGGATCTCTTCGGAACGCCCGGGGAGAGGTTCGAAAAGCGGGAAACATTTCTTTCAGCCTGTGCCGAATCTGCCGTAAAGAAAGTCTTCCTCTTCTCTTCGGAAGAAGCCCCGGGTTACGCTTCTACGCGCAGGGCGTTCGAGGCTTTCCGCGAAGGGGCAAGGCTGTGCCTTTCGGAAGGCGCGGTCAGCGGAAAAATGCGCTCCGATCAACTCGGTGAATTTGTGAAATACTGGATCGGAGGTGAATGCTGATGTCTCTCTCTAAACTTGAATTCTATTCCAAAATCCTTGAGATGGACCAGACCCTCTGTGTCGTCCTTCCGGATAAAGGCCAGGGCGCGCCGGAGGAACCACTGCCCCCGGAACAAGGGTATCCTGTACTTTATCTCCTGCATGGGACCTCCCATGACTGCAGTCATTTCCTGCGTTATACCTCGATCGAACGCTACGCCGCTGACCGGAAGCTTGCAATCGTCATGCCCTCGGCGCAGCTCTCGGGATACGCCGACATGGCGCACGGAGAGCCTTTCTTCACCTATCTCACCGAAGAAGTTCCTAAAATCGTAAAGCAGCTCTATCCGGT
>CACYBV010000298.1 GCA_902772745.1 uncultured Eubacteriales bacterium | reverse complement strand
CAAAAGTTTTTTCGGAAGAAGGTTTCTGCTTTGAAGAAAAGAACCGGATTATATGCAGCATACGGACACGGCGTCAGCTTTCGATTTAGCGGACGCGGGGAGTATGTGCGCTGAATGGTTCTTGTAAACTTCCGGATTCAGAATTCTGAGGGGGACACATTCAGTCGATGAATTGTGCCCCCTTTTAGTGAAGGAGTACAGTCTTATGCCGATCTTTGAGACCCTTGAGCGGAATGCGGAGCTTTACCCGGACGAGACCGCTCTTGTCGAAATCAACCCCAAATTTGAACCGAAAAGCCGCATCACCTGGCGTGACTACGCGCTGATGCAGCCGATCCCCGGCGAACCTTTCCGAAGAGAGATCACCTGGAAGGATTTTGACGTCCGGGCGAACCGTTTCTCGAACCTGCTCTTTACGCGCGGCGTGAAGAAGGGCGACAAGGTAGCGATCCTGCTGATGAACTCGATCGAATGGCTGCCGATCTATTTCGGCATCCTGAAGACGGGGGCGATCGCGGTGCCTTTGAACTTCCGCTATACTTCGGACGAGATCCGCTACTGCCTGAAGAAAGCCGACTGCAGTCTGCTCGTCTTCGGGCCGGAATTCATCGGCCGTATCGAGGAAATTTACGACCGGCTTCCCTTCATCCGCCATATGTTCTATGTTGGAGAGGAGTGCCCTTCATTTGCGGACAGCTATGACCGCATGATCGCATACTGCACCTCCAAGCGCCCGCAGATGGGCATTACGGACGACGATGACGGCGTCATTTATTTCTCGTCAGGTACGACCGGTTTCCCGAAAGCGATCCTGCACCGCCACCGCAGCCTGATGCACGCGATGAACTGCGAACAGGCGCATCACGGGCAGACGCACGAGGACGTATTCCTCTGCATTCCGCCGCTGTATCACACCGGCGCGAAAATGCACTGGTTCGGCTCCCTGAAGGTCGGCGGAAAAGCCGTGCTCCTAAAGGGCGTTGAGCCGGAATGGATCATCAAGGCCGCATCCGATGAGAAATGCTCGATTGTCTGGCTCCTGGTGCCGTGGGCGCAGGATATCCTGGATGCGATCGACTCGAATGAAATCAACCTGTCGCAGTACGACCTGTCGCACTGGCGGCTGATGCACATCGGTGCGCAGCCGGTTCCGCCGAGTCTCATCAAGCGCTGGCTTAAGGTCTTCCCGAAGCATGATTACGACACAAACTACGGACTTTCCGAATCGATCGGCCCCGGCTGCGTGCACCTCGGCATCGGAAATGTACACAAGGTCGGCGCAATCGGAAAAGCCGGCTACGGCTGGGAAGTCAAGATCGCGAACCCCGATGATTCCACGGTCAGGCAGGGCGAAGTCGGCGAGCTTTACGTCCGCGGCCCCGGCGTTATGAAGTGCTACTACAACGATCCGCAGGCAACAGAAGAGTCCCTGACTCCCGACGGATTTTTACGTACCGGCGATATGGCCATGGAGGATCCGGACGGCTTTATTTACCTTGTGGACCGCAAGAAGGACGTCATTATTACCGGCGGTGAAAACCTTTACCCGGTGCAGATCGAGGACTTCATCCGCGGAAATACCGCTGTCAAGGATGTGGCGGTCATCGGGCTTCCGGATGCACGTCTCGGAGAGATTGCTGCTGCGATCATCGAGGTGAAGGAAGGCTATACGCTTTCCGAAGAGGATATCCGCGAATTCTGCATGGATCTTCCGCGTTACAAGCGGCCGAGGAAGTACATCTTCGCGGACGTTCCGCGCAATCCCACCGGAAAAATCGAGAAGCCGGTGCTTCGGCAGCGCTACTGCGGCGAATCGCTTGTCGCGCAGCAGGTGGAACTGTAAAAAGGAGACAGCATGAAGAAACTGATGTTAGGCAATGAAGCCGTGGCGCGGGGCGCTTACGAAGCGGGAGTGCGGTTCGTATCCTCGTATCCCGGGACGCCCTCGACCGAGATCACGGAAAGCATTGTACAGTATAAAGACGATATTTTTGCCGAGTGGGCGCCGAACGAGAAAGTGGCCTGCGAGGCGGCTTCCGGCGCGGCAATCGCCGGTGCCAGGGCGCTTACCTGCTGCAAGCATGTAGGTCTCAACGTTATGGCCGACCCGGTATTCACGATGAGCTACATCGGCGCAAACGGCGGTCTTGTGATCGCGGTTGCGGACGACCCCGGGATGCACAGCTCGCAGAACGAGCAGGATTCCCGTCACTATGCGAAAGCCGCGAAGATCCCGATGCTCGAGCCCTCTGACTCCTCGGAATGCAAGGAATTCACAAAACTTGCCTATGAGATCTCCGAAAAGTATGATACTCCGGTACTTCTCAGGCTTTCGACGCGCGTTTCCCATTCCCAGAGCCTCGTGGAACTTGAAAAACGTCAGGACATCGAACTGAAGCCCTATGAAAAGGACATCGCGAAAAACGTTATGATGCCCGGAAACGCGATCAAAAAGCATGTCATGGTAGAAGAGCGTCACAATCAGCTGACGGCGTATGCGGAAGAGAGCCCGCTGAACGCGGTCGAAGACAACGGTGCTGCAATCGGAGTCATCACTTCCGGCATTTCCTATCTTTACGCGAAAGAAGCCCTCGGCGAGCGGGTCAACTATCTGAAGCTTGGAATCGCCTATCCGATGCCGGTGGAAAAAATCAAAGCTTTTGCCGCATCCTGTGAAAAACTCTATGTCATCGAGGAGCTGGATCCCTTTATTGAGGAGCATGTACGGGCGCTCGGAATCCCCTGCATCGGCAAGGAATCTTTTACGATGCTCTATGAATATACGGCTGTGATGATCAAAAAAGCGGTCTTCCCGGAAGAAGTTTCCGAGGATGATTTTGCAGCGCCCAAAGCACCGATGCGCCCGCCGGTTCTCTGCCCCGGATGTCCGCACAGAGGCACCTTCTATGTGCTGAAAAAGCTCGGGCTCACAGTTTCCGGCGATATCGGATGCTACACTTTAGGCGCGACGGCGCCGCTTTCGAGCGTCGATACCACGATCTGTATGGGCGCTTCCGTTTCCGCGGCGCACGGTATGGCGAAGGTCCGCGGCGCGGAATTCAATAAAAAGCTTGTATCCGTGATCGGCGATTCGACCTTTATGCATTCGGGCATTACCGGCCTCATTGATATCGTTTACAATCACGGCGCGAATACCGTGCTCATCCTCGACAACTCGATCACCGGAATGACCGGCCATCAGGACAATCCCTTATCAGGAAAGGACATCTACGGAAATCCCGCGAAGCAGGTGGACCTCGAGCTTCTCTGCAAGGCAGTTGGCGTTGAGCGCGTGGTAGTGGCGGATCCTTTTGATATCAGGCATTTTGAAGAGGTCGTCAAGGCGGAGACTTCAGCGGACGAGCCTTCCGTGATCATCGCCCAGCGTCCCTGCGCGCTCCTGAAGTACGTGAAATACGAAGGAAAATGCGCAGTTGATCCCGAAAAGTGCCGCAAATGCAAAATGTGCCTTCGGATCGGCTGCCCGGCGATTTCCTGGAAATCGGACCATATCGAGATCGACGAAACCCAGTGCAACGGCTGCGGCCTCTGCATGAATGTCTGCCCCTTCGGTGCGATCGGAAAGTGAGGGCGAGAACATGAGTACAACGAGCATTATGATAACCGGCGTCGGCGGACAGGGCACGCTCCTTGCGGTCCGCGTCCTCGGCAATATGGCCCTCCGTCAGGGTTATGACGTCAAAGTCAGTGAAGTTCACGGTATGTCGCAGCGCGGCGGTTCCGTCGTTACTTACCTCAGATACGGCGACAGGGTGTATTCTCCGATCATTGAAAAAGGAGAAGCGGATGTTATCCTGGCTTTTGAGAAGCTCGAAGCGCTGCGCTGCCTGCCTTTCGTGAAAAAAGGCGGAAGAATCGTCGTCAACGATCAAAAGATCGAT
>CACYBV010000297.1 GCA_902772745.1 uncultured Eubacteriales bacterium | reverse complement strand
GTTTTTTCCCGCAGTTTGTGCAGAAAACGGATCCCGGAATGTTCTGCTGCCCGCATTTCGGGCAGATCACAGGAGCCTGAGGAACAGGTGCCTCTGTTTCAGCGGAGCTTTCCCGGGAAACATCCTCAGATGTGCCGGGGATATCCGAAGGAAGCGGAGCGGCTGTATCAGATACCGATTTTTTATCTGAAGTCGCTTCCGGCCCCGGACCTGAAACCTGCGCCGGAGCCTGCGTATACGTCTGCGATGCCTGATAATAGACCGGTGACGTCTGCGGAACCGGGGCAGGCACATCAAGAGGAACCGCTTCGATCAGGCGGACCGGGCCTGCGGCTTTATCTTCCTCCGGGACCACTTTATCACGGTTATAATGCAGGAATTTGATAATCGGAATCAGTCCGATAAATGTCGAGAAAAATCCGAGAGCGGTCCTTGACCCGAGTGTGCGGTTTTCACAGTGCGCATAAACCGTACGGTAAACGAATCCGAGGAAAAACATCCGGAAAACCAAGATGGCAACCGGTCCGATAAAAGGGACAAAACCGGCCGCAGTTGTGATGACGTACCAGAACTTGAACCATAATACGGGACAGTCCGCACTGAAAAACTTCATCGTCGGTTTTCCCAGAGCGGCCGCATCTGCCAGCGCATAGTAACGTGCATACGGTATAAAAGCCATCCAGGCTTTCCGATAACTGTATTTTCTGAGAACTTTCCGGAACGCAAACGACCGCAGTATGTACATGGCGATCGAGACTGTGATGATCACAAGACAGATAAACCAGATCAGAAGAAATATTACGGCAAAAAGAGTGCTGTTTACATCCATTTTAAAACCTCCCTGACGGCGGAAATAGTATTACAGACTGCATTATACCATATTTTTACGCCGCTGAGGCAATTATTGCTTGCACATCCGGCTTTTCTTCGATCAGTATATGGTTTTTACCTCTTCTTCCGGAATCCCGTATTCGGTCAGGAAATTCTGAAAGTCCCGGTTGTCCCTGATCAGGCAGACACCGGAGAATTTTCCGGTTTCCCTGTTTTTAAAGCCGGCGGTCTTCTCTCCGGTACAGATGCTCGCAAGAATTACCGGCTGCATGGTCATCGGATCATATTTCTGTACTGCTGTTTTCTTTCTTTTCCCGAACATATGCTTTCCCGCGCCTTTTTTATTTTATCTTATCACAGAATCATTCCGGAATCAAGAAACTTTGTTCCTTTACCGGCGTTCTGAAAAAAACTGTCCTTCCTGTATCTGGATCGCCCGATCTGATCATCTTTCCAAAACCGGAAAGTAATTGAAGTTTCTGATTTTCCGGGCTCTTTTCCTTGACATTATCCGACGAATTGTATATAAATATCATATAAACGCAACGGTTTCCTGTGCTGTTTCAACAAAACAGGCTTCATTTATTTACAATTTCAGGAGGTTTTCAGAATGTTGAAGGATTTTGTAAAAGCATCCAAACCGGATCGCGAAACTATGCAGACGGCCCTTAAGAAGCAGCAGGAAATCCTCGCCGGTTTCCAGACGAAGATCAAAGAGGCAAAACTTCCTGTCATGGTGATTTTCGAAGGCTGGGGCGCCGCCGGAAAAGGCAGCGTAATCGGACGCGTAATCAGGAACATCGATCCCCGCTTCTTCCGTGTCAGGACCTTTGCTCCTCCCACCCGGGAAGAAAAACGCTATCCTTTTCTCTGCCGCTATATGCTGGAAATCCCCGAGGCCGGGAAGTTTGAATTCTTTGACGGTTACTGGATGGAGGAAATTGTGAACGGATATGCGGAGGGGACGCTGTCCGACAAGGATTATGCTTCTCGGATCCGAAGCGTCAACACAGCCGAACGTTCTCTTACCGACAACGGTTATCTTGTGATGAAGTTTTTCATGGAAATCGACCGGAAGGAGCAGAAGAAGCGCCTCAAAGCCCTGCTCTCCGACAAAAACACCAGCTGGCGCGTCAGTCCGGAAGACGAAGACCAGAATAAAGACTATGATCTCTACGAAAAGATTTTCGACCGTTATCTAACGGATACCAACCGTTCCACTTCCCCCTGGTATATCATTGACGCAAAGGACAGAAAATGGGCGGAACTCCAGGTCCTGGAATATCTGAACCAGGGCATCGACACCGCGCTGAAAAACCATGCACTCGCCGTTCCGATCCTCCAGAACACTTTCCCGCTTGTCGATATGCCGGATCTTAAGGACATTTCTCTGCGCGACAAGACAGTCTCGGATGAGGAATATGAAAAGCAGCTTGACAAACTTCAGAAAGAGCTTCGTGACCTGCATAACGAACTTTACCGCCGTAAAATCCCGGTGATCATCGCATATGAAGGCTGGGATGCCGCCGGAAAAGGCGGCAACATCAAACGCATCACCGGAGCGCTCGATCCGCGCGGTTATATTGTCCATCCGATTGCAAGCCCGGAGCCGCACGAGAAGGCCCGCCACTTTCTCTGGCGTTTCTGGAACCGCCTGCCGAAAACCGGCCACATCGCGATCTTCGACCGCACCTGGTACGGGCGCGTCATGGTAGAACGTCTCGAAGGCTTCTGCTCAGAAAACGACTGGCAGCGTGCCTATAACGAAATGAATGAATTTGAAAAAGAACTCTCCGACTGGGGCGCCGTCATCATCAAGTTCTGGGTGCAGATCGACAACGAAACGCAGCTGGAGCGCTTTACAGACCGTCAGAATACCCCCGACAAACAGTGGAAAATTACCGAAGAAGACTGGCGCAACCGCGAGAAATGGGACCTTTACGAAGAGGCCGTCAACGAAATGCTCAAAAAAACCTCCACCACTTTCGCTCCCTGGCACATTCTTGAATCCAACGACAAGCATTATGCCAGGCTGAAAGCCCTCCGCATCGTCATCGATGCCTGCAAAAAAGCCTGCCGGGAGCAGTAATATTTCCCGGCATTCCCGATATAAAAGAACCCTTTTTCCTTTATGGTCAGAGGGTTCTTTTTCAGTTAAGCCGTCTTTGTGAACTTCCGGTGGACCGCTTTTCCGATCTCAAACGCCGGAACGGTGCTGAGTGCAAGACCGACCGCAATGAATACTTCCTTTGCGCTCATCATGGAGCCGCTTAAGCCGAGCAGGCTGTTGAGGCCGGGGATAAACACCGCACCGAGCGTAAGTCCGGCCGTGACAACGAACGCGCCGACAAGCCACCAGTTCATGTGCTTCATCATATAGGGACTGAAAATACTGCCCCTTCTTGAACGCATGTTGACGGCGCAGAACATTTCGCCGAAGTTGACAGTCAGAAATGCCATGGTCATCGCGTTTCTGCAGAGTTCTCCGCTGAATACACCCGCCATTGTACCGAATTCCATCCGGTAGCCGATAAAGTAGGACGCAAGCTCCACCGCGGCGATGAAGATGCCCTGCCACAGCATGTCTATACCCGCGCCGCCGGAGAAGATGCCGTCCGTCGTGGGACGCGGCTTCCGCCTCATGAGGTCGCCTTCCGCAGCTTCCATGCCAAGTGCGAGGCCGGGAAGCGAATCCGTCACCATATTGGTCCAGAGAAGGTGGACCGGGGAAAGGATCGTGAAGTTGAAGAGGGAGGCTGCAAACATAATAATCACTTCCGACATGTTTGTGGAGAGCTGGAACTGCAGCACCTTCAGCACATTGTCGTAGATCTTGCGGCCCTCTTCCACCGCATTGACGATCGTCGCGAAGTTGTCGTCCGCAAGCACCATGTCCGCGGCGCCTTTCGTGACGTCCGTTCCGGTGATTCCCATGCCGACACCGATATCCGCAGCCTTGATCGAAGGCGCGTCGTTGACACCGTCTCCGGTCATGGCAGTGACCATGCCGCGGGCCTGCCATGCGTTGACAATCCGGGTCTTGTGCTCCGGCTGCACGCGTGCATAAACGGAATACCGCGGGACGACGTCGATCAGTTCCTCGTCCGTATACTGGTCAAGCCCCATGCCGACGATCGCCTGGTCTGCGGATTC
The DNA here is from genome assembly GCA_902772745.1 of uncultured Eubacteriales bacterium. Lineage (GTDB taxonomy): Bacteria > Bacillota > Clostridia > Lachnospirales > Lachnospiraceae > UBA1267. The sequence continues at coordinate 522 of CACYBV010000297.1, read as the reverse complement.
GATAATTCCGAGGTCCTTTCCGATCGCGACAGCCGTGTCCAGATGGTCGCCGGTGATCATTACAGGCCGGATGCCGGCTTCGCGGCATCGTTTAATCGCATCATAGACTTCCGGGCGGCAGGGGTCGATCATACCCGTAAGACCGATAAAAGTCAGGTCGTGTTCCAGGTCTTCCGGCTCAAGAGACGGAGGCATCACCCGGTACGGACGGAAAGCCGCGCAGAGAACGCGAAGCGCACGGTCCGCATAGCCCTTGTTTGCCCGGCGGATGTTCTCCCGGATGTCTTCAGTCATCGGAAGGATTTTTCCGTCTTTTAAGTATTTTGTGCAGCGCTCGAGAATCACGTCTGTCGCGCCTTTTGTGTACTGTACGAAGTCGTCGCCGTTCATATGAACCGTCGACATCATTTTTCTCAGAGAATCAAACGGCGCCTCGCCGACGCGCGGCTGTTTTTCCGCAAGCTCGTATTTTGGAAGTCCGAGTTTCGCCGCGAAATTGACCAGTGCGGCTTCCGTCGGTTC
>CACYBV010000296.1 GCA_902772745.1 uncultured Eubacteriales bacterium | reverse complement strand
TTCATACCAGTTTGCGATTGTTTCCATGAAGTCCGGATGTTTTTCGGTTTCCGTTCCGGCAGCGGCCGCTGTCTCCACGCTCTCCGAAGCAGCGGTTTCCCCCGCAGTCTTTGTTCCGGCGCAGGAAGCAAGCATCAGAATCATCATAAGCAGCGCCAGAGGAATCATTACTTTTCTCATCTCAAAAATCCTCACATACAGGCTTTCGCCATGAGCACCTCATCCTGTGAAGGGCTTCATCTTTCTCCGAGTTTTACATTCGGCACCGCGTTCAGGTTAAGCTCCGCCCGCGCGCCGCCAAGATATTCATAATAGCCGGCACAAGCGATCATCGCCGCATTGTCCGTACAGTAAATCGGGGACGGTGAATAAAACTTTGCCCCTAAGCGCCCGCAGGCCTCCTGCATGCTCATCCGAAGCGAAGAGTTGCTGGCGACTCCGCCCGCGATTGCGAACTTCTTATATCCTCTCTCCCGGATCAGGGCGGCGGATTTTTCCGTCAGGACATCGACGACCGCCTTCTGGAATGAAGCCGCAAGGTCCGCATCGTTTACCTCCTGTCCCTGCATTTTCGCGTGGTTCAGGTAATTTAACACCGCAGACTTCAGGCCGGAAAAGCTGAAATCGTAGAAAGCCCCGTCGACCGAAGCCTTTGGGAAGGAAATCGCAGAAGAGTCGCCTTCCTTTGCCTTTTTGTCGATCTTGGGACCGCCCGGATAACCGAGTCCGATCGCCCGTGCCACTTTATCAAAAGCTTCGCCCGCCGCATCGTCTCTGGTACGTCCGATAATCGAGAACTTTCCGTAGTCCATGACTTCCACAAGATGCGTATGTCCGCCCGATACGACAAGACAGCCGAAGGGCGGCTCGAGGTCCGGATGTTCCAGATAATTTGCAGCCACATGTCCTTCGATATGGTGTACGGCGACAAGCGGTTTCTTTGCCGCATATGCCAGGCCTTTCGCGGCAGATACGCCGACAAGAAGCGCCCCGACAAGCCCCGGGCCGTAGGTTACGGCCACGGCATCAATATCCTGCAGTGTGACCTCTGCCGCAGATAAAGCCTCCCGGATCACAGGCACGATTTTTTCCACATGTTTACGTGACGCGATTTCCGGTACGACGCCTCCGTAAAGCGTGTGAAGCGGTATCTGCGAAGAGATAATGTTCGAAAGCACCTCCCGCCCGTTTCGCGTGACGGAAGCCGCAGTCTCGTCGCAGGAGCTTTCGATTCCGAGTATCAGTATATCGTCATTCATTTTTTCCTTCCATGAATCTCTGTGCAGGCACAGCACTGCAGCTGTCTTTTCTCATTGTTTATTCATATCCTCAAACACCAGCACCGTACTGTGTCCGTCCCTGGGAATCACGGTGCGCGGGAAAATCCGCAGCAGTTCTTCTCGGTATTCCTCCGGATGCATCATCGCCGGCGAATAATGTGTCAGCCACAGTTCTTTCGGTTCCGCTTCCGCAGCGATCCTGCAGGCTTCCTGCATCAGCATATGCTTCTTTTCGCGAAGCCCCTGCAGTTTTCCCGGCTCGCCGTACATACCTTCCAGGATCAGAAGGTCCGCATTTTTCGCGTTTTCCCTGATCGAATCTGTCGGGCGCGTATCAGTCGCGTAAACAAGCTTCAATCCTTTTCTCGGCGGTCCCATCACGAGGTCCGGCGTGAATGTCCTTCCGTCAAGTTCAACGGTTTCTCCGTGCTGCAGGCGGTTCCACAGCTTCAGCGGAACCTCGTTTTCTTTCGCGCGCTCCGGGTCGAACAGCCCGAGACGCGGAATCTCAATGCGGTAGCCGCAGCAGGTGACGTTGTGGTTGACCCGGAAGGCGTGGATTTCGTAACCGTTCAGGGAAAAATCCCGCTCCTGTTCCGCAAACTCCCGATATTCAATCGGGAACGGAAGCTCCGGCGCGACGACACGCAGCGCCGAGACGACGCGCTGAAGTCCCTTCGGACCGATCAGCGTCAGCGGCTCTTTCCGCTCCGCGTTGCCCATCGTGAGAAGCAGGCCAGGAAGTCCGCTGATATGGTCGCCATGGTAGTGCGTGAAACAGATAACATCGATCGGATTGCTGGAAAAGCCTTTCTTGCGGAGCGCCATCTGCGTCCCTTCTCCGCAGTCGATCATCAGGGTCGAACCGTTATAGCGGAGCACGAGGGATGTCAGGTAACGGAAGGGAAGCGGCATCATTCCGCCGGTTCCGATCAGGGAAACGTCGAGCATATTGATTCCTCATCTTATGATGTCAGGACTGAAAGATGATATCCCGTCAGGATGCAGATACCTGTACGGGATGTCCCGCCGCAGGCCGGTAATGGCCGGGATTACATGGTCAGTGTGTACAGTTTCGCGCCTTCCTCGGGATTCTGGTAATAATTTCTGCGGAAGCCGGTCTCCTGAAAACCGAAGCGCTCATACAAAAGAATCGCCGGGACATTGCTCTCCCGGACCTCGAGGAACACCCATCTCATGTCACGGATCCGGGCTTCCGAAATCATCCGGCGGAGAAGCGCCGCGCCGATTCCGCGGCGTCTGGCCCCGGGAAGCACCGCGAGGTTGTCGATCCCGGCTTCGTCCGCAACGAGGCTCAGTACCGCGTAGCCCTGGATTCCTTCCCTGTCTTCCGCCAGATACAGGCGGTACAGGGAGTCGTTTTCAAGGCATTCGCGGATCAGGTTTTCGCTCCAGGGATCCGAAAAACAGGCCTTTTCGATTTCTGAAAGCGCCGGGAGATCGGAAATACCCGCCTCACGGACGGAAAAATCCGGCAGCCGGTCCCGGCTCAGTTTTTCCGGGCTCTGCACAAAACCGTCTTCCGGGCTCATAATCCCTTCCTCTCCCGTTCCTGCTCTGCCTGCGATTTTCTCAGATACAGCGGCTGGAACGTAAGACAGGATTCGAAAACCCCCTCCGAGTACAGCTTCGCTCCGAGCGCCGCAACCGCTCCGCCGCGCTGACACCTTGTATGCGCCGGCGCGAAAAGCGAGGGGCAGCGCATGAGCCTCCGGATTTCATCGATAAACACCGGAAGTCCGTCGCCGAGGTACAGCACGGGTTTTCCGAGCTTTTCCGCGAGCGCTTCCGCTGCCGCGATCTGTTCCGGAAGCGGGCGCGCACAGGCCCCTTCATGAACGATAAAGCGTTCGCCGTCAAAAGAATACAGCCCGCTGTAGACCTCCATCCGCCGCGCATCCATCAAAGGACAGATCACCGCATCCGCTCCGAATGCGCCATAGGCGATTGCGTCAATTGTCGGTACCGGAATGATCGGAAGGTCCGAAGGCAGCGCAAGCCCTTTGGCAAGAGAGGCGCCGATCCGAAGGCCGGTAAAGGAACCCGGACCCTGCGACACCGCAACCGCCGAAAGTTCCGATACGTCTTTTCCGGTCATCCGAAAAATCTCGTCGATCATCGGGAGCAGGGTTTCCGAATGGGTTTTCTTAAAGTTTGTGGTATATTCCGCGATCAGCGTATCATCCGAAAGGAGCGCAGCAGAAGCAGTGAGAGACGCACTCTCGATTCCGAGTATCAGCATTTCCCCCTCCCTTCAGCGGTTCATGCGCAGCCGTTCTTCGTCGATTTCCGGACGGTAAAGCGTGATCCTTCTGTAATCGTCGCCCTGCTTCGGATCCTTTTCGATCAGGATCCGGACAGCGCCCCTCGGTATCATTTCCGCAATCAGCCCGGCCCATTCGATGAGACACACGCCGTCGCCGTAAAAGTACTCATCGATTCCGACCTCTTCCATTTCGGAAGGATCCTCGATCCGGTACACATCGAAATGGTACATCGGAAGCCGGCCTTCACGGTACTCCTGCAGGATCGTAAAGGTTGGCGACACCACGGGTTCAGTGATCCCGAGGCCAGAAGAAAAGCCCTGCACAAACACGGTTTTCCCGACGCCGAGCTCACCGTTCAGGCAGATAATATCTCCGGGAGAAGCGGTTTCGGCAAGTTTTCTGCCGAAAGCCTCCGTTTCTTCCGGAGAACGGGTTTCAAAGATTTCAGTCATGAGTTCAAAAGCCTCTCCGCTTCTTTTTGGGAAGCATTTCCTGCAGGAAGGAAAGAGTTTCCTCTTTATCCTGAATTGTCCGAATCGGAATGATATTCGCCCGGACATCCGTCATGTAGATAATCAGTTCTCCCGCAAAGACAACCGCCTTATATACCTTGTCCCAGGGAAGAGAACTTGAATCCGCTCCCTGAAATGCATGCAGTCCCGTGCCGTCGATGAGGTATACGGTATTGCGCTGGAGCACTTCCTGTCTCGACTGCTGGGCTGCTTTCATATACAGGAAAAGCGGCTGCAGGACAAAATATACGGCGGAAATGACGATCAGGAAAACACCGCTTCCGTTGCCGCTCGAAAGAAACCAGATGCCGGCCGCAAGCGCTCCCATTCCCACCAGGAGATAAATCAGTCCGGTCGGCCGCATATACATGTGATAGAACATAAAACGGAACAGATCCATTTTGTCGAGCCTGACGTCCGCTTTCATTTTATCCCCTTATTCATTCACCGTACGGTCTGTATGAATCCACTTCAGGTAAGCATTCATAAACAGATCGAGACCGCCGTCCATGACCGCCTGCACATTGCCGGTTTCCGCCTGGGTACGAAGGTCCTTGACCATCGTATAGGGCTGGAAAACATAGGAACGGATCTGGGATCCCCAGCCGTTGTCCTTGACTTCGCCGCGGATGTCCGAAAGCTGATTTTCGTTCTCCTGCTTTTTCAGGAGATACAGCTTCGCCCGGAGCATTTCCATAGCCTTGTCGAGGTTCTGGAAATGCGAGCGCTCATTCTGGCAGGCGACGACGATGCCGGTCGGGATATGGGTAATCCGGACAGCGGACGAGGTCTTGTTGATATGCTGGCCGCCCGCGCCGGAAGACCTGTATACGTCGATCTTGAGGTCGTCATCTTTGATGTCCACGTCCAGACTCTGCTCGATCACGGGCATGATATCGCAGGAAACGAAGCTTGTCATGCGCTTTCCGAC
>CACYBV010000295.1 GCA_902772745.1 uncultured Eubacteriales bacterium | reverse complement strand
TGTGATACAGGCAAGGGACGACTTCGGCGAAAAATACGGAATCGGAGAGAGAGTGCCTCCGTGCGTCATCATCGAGGTCATCGACAGCACCATTCCGAAGCAGTGGAACATCGGGACCTGGATCATCATGCGGTCCGCAGTGGAAAGGTCCATGCGGTCACCGATGAGTTTTCCGTCGTTGATGATGTTGCGGTGCGTCAGCATAACGCCCTTCGGGAAACCGGTCGTTCCGGAGGTATACTGCATATTGCAGACGTCATCCGGCTTTACGAGAGACGCGCGTCTTCTTACTTCCTCCATCGGAACCGTATCCGAAAGGAGCATCATCTCTTCCCAGGTCAATGCTCCGTCCATCGCGAAGCCGTCGGTGATGACATTCCGGAGGAAAGGAAGTTTTTTAGAGTACAGGGGACGTCCGGCCTCATGGCCCTGAAGTTCCGGACAGAGTTCGTTTATGATTTCACGGTAATTTGCATCCTTCGAGGACTCGATCATCACAAGCGTATGGGTATCGGACTGCTGCAGAAGGTATTCGATTTCATGTACCTTATAAGCGGTATTCACGGTCACAAGAACCGCGCCGATCTTGGTCGCCGCCCAGAAGGTCAAAAACCACGAAGGCACATTCGTCGCCCAGATTGCCACATGATACCCGGGCTTTACGCCGAGCGCTATGAGAGATGCGGCCATCCGGTCCACATCACGCCGGAATTCCGCATAGGTTCTCGTATATTCGAGCGTTGTGTACTTGAATGCGTACTGGTCGGGATAAATTTCAGCCATCGTATCCAGAACCTGTGAAAAAGTGAGATCCACGGTCTCGTATTTTTTCCAGGGAAAGGTTCCGGTTTTCGCGCGGTTGTAATACAGGGTTTTCTGCTGCTGTCCTTCCGGCTTGATCCTCCGAAGGAAGCTTGCAAAATGCGTCAGCACGATATCCGGATCGTCGATCTCGTCGTTCCAGGAAGCGCAGACAAAGCCCTCATAGTTCAGTGCCCGGAGTGCGTTCAGAAAATCCGCCACCTGCAGATCTCCCTCTCCGAGGAGCACTTTCCTTCCGTCTTTCATATCGCCGAGCCGGACATAGCGAATGTAGGCGCCGAGCGTCTTTATGGTCGTCTGGACACTCTCTCCCGCCGTGAAACAGGTTTTCCGCACATCCCAGGCTGCTCCGATTGCGGTCGAACCGAAGGCGTTTATCAGACGGATCAGTTTTTCGGAATCCGAAAATGGGCCGCTCGTCTCAAACAGGATCTCCACGCCGGTATCCTCGGCCTTACGAAGCGCCCGGCCGAGCTTCGAGCGGAGCATTTCCGCATCTTCCGAAAAATCCGAACGCACGATCAGCGTCTCGACGCCCGAAAACAGTGCGATATCAAGAAGGCGCAGAATCTCCTGCTCCGTAACATCCCCGTCAAGAGGCGCCGCACAGTTCAGTGCACTGACCGAAATGCTGCGGTTTCTGAGCTTTCTGCGCGCATCCGAAGCGGACCCGGAGCGGAACAGGCTGTCCTGATGCAGCTGACGTTCAGTCTGCACATCATCCACCTCAAAACCGTCAAAGCCGTAGTCCCGTGCGTAATTACAGAGTTCCAGGAAGGAACCGAGGCGAACGTTTCTTGTCGAAAAAGCCAGTTTCATCTTCAGTTCTCCTCGTAAACGATCTTATTGACTGCATTGATATAAGCCCGGATGCTCGCGCCGACAATATCTGCCGAGAGGCCGTTTCCGGAATACAGTTTTCCGTCTTTTCTTAAGCGCACCAGCGCGGAGCCGAGCGCTTCCCTGCCTTCCGTCACCGCCTGGATTTCAAAGGCATCCAGCTCGTAATGATGTCCGATTGTCTCGTCGATCGCCGCGAATGCGGAATCGATCGGTCCGTCGCCTGCCGCTACGCCCGAAAGCTCCTCATCGTCCTTCGTCAAGACGACATGGGACATCGCCGCGGTCAGGTTTCCGGTGGTCGTAACATAGCTCTTCAGGTGATAGGTCGAAGGCACCTGCTGCGCGGATCCGGCAACCAAAGCCTCCAGCTCCCGCGCGCCGATTGAATCCTTGCGTTCCAGTACATGCATCATCGCATCGTACACATTTCCGATGTCGCTCGGAGAAATCTCGTATCCGAGCTTTTCACAGGCGGCGCTGATGTCCGAAAGCGTGCTGTCCGAATCGAGGAAAATATCCGCACTTTCCTGTTCCGCAACGGATTTCACCGCAGATTTTCCGACAGTTCGAAGAAGCGCGTCGATATCCCGGTGGATTTCCGTCGTCCGTAGGCCGCTGCGGACAGAAAGGACATCCCCTTTCGCCGACAGAAGGTCCGAAAGCAGCGCCGTATTCAGCGTATTTTCGCCGGAAATGCAGGATCTCGCCCCGTCTGCGCCTGCACGGATACCCGAAAGGATATTCGCGGCCGCAAGGCGGAGACGATCTGAAACAGAAAGCAGAAGCCTGCAGGAAACCCTTTCACGAACCAGGGAAACCATTGCTTCGATTTCTTCGGGGTCTGCGGTTCCCTGATCGTCCGAAAGCGTAATCGCCGATACGCCGAGCGATGATATTTTCTCACAGATTTCCTGAAGGAATTCCCGCTCCGCCCTCGTCGCGTCCTGCGCGGTAAACATGACATCATGACAGTATTTCTTCGCTTCCCGGACGAGCATCACCGCCTGCTGAAGCATTTTGTCCGATTTCAGGTGGTAGATATATTCCATCTGCACCGTGGAGACCGGAAGTTCCACGATCAGGACCGGATGCTGCGCGTCTTTTACGCACTCCCAGGCTTCGGAAACGGATTCTTTCGTAAAGCCGACCGGAATCGCAGCCGCTGCATGCTGAAGAGACTGAGAGATTGTCCGGGAGATCACACGGTCCTCAGCGGGACGCTGGACCTGAGGAAGTTCCAGAATATCCGCGGAAAATGTGTCAATGCATTCCGCAATCGCCTTCTTTTCCCTGAAAAGAAGCGGGTTCTTCCGGTCTTTCTGGAGTTCTCTTAAGGTATAATCAACGATGATGAAATCTTTCATGTTCTTCCTTTCCCGGGTACGGCTTCACCGTTTCTGCAAAATAAGCGAAAAAAGTCCGTTGTTTCGATAAAATTTATCATGAAAGAAAGCCGGTGTCAATTAGAAAATAACGCCGGCTTCCTCCCCTTTTTTGTCTATATTTTCTGTGCCGCACAGATCCTGTTCATTTACTTTCCTCCGTAGATCATCGTCCGGAACCGGGCATTCGTGGCTGGAAAATCGATTTCAAGGACTTCCTGTCCGCTTTCGGTCAGAGCATTCTGCCAGAGGCCGTCATAGGGAATCCGGGCGCTGACCATCTCGTAATTGATCAGGAAAATTCCGCGCAAAGCGAGCCATGTCATCGAGAAGTCCGAAATATCCGTCGTAATATTGGAAAGCACCGCATCTGCGGTATGCAGCAGTGTTTTCGGCGAAGAACGCTTCAGCTTCGATACCGCAGCCTCTAGGACCTGTCTCTGGCGCGCCGTACGCTGGAAATCCGTGCCGATATAGCGGATTCTGGAAAAAGCAAGCGCCTGACGGCCGTTCAGCATATATTTTCCTCCCCGTTCAAGGAAGCTGTCCTGCGGGTCAATTCCCATCAGCTGGTTGATTTCCGAAAGATAGGCATTGACGTAATGCACTTCCTCGTCAGTGACTTCGATCTCCACGCCGTTCATGGAATCAATGATGTCCACGAAGGAGTAAAAATCCACCTGGGCATACTGGTCAATCCGAATCGCAAAGTTCTTTTCAATTGTCTGTACAAGGAGCCTCGCGCCGCCCATCTGGTAAGCATGGTTGATGCGGTTTCGGCCGTATCCCGGGATTTCCACATAGCTGTCCCGGAGGATCGACGTCAGGTAGATTTTCCGCTGCCGGGGACAGATGGACACCACGATAATCACGTCCGAGCGGCTTTCGATATTCGGGTCCCGCGCATCCGTTCCGATCAGCAGAATGTTCCGGACGCCTTTCAGGTCCTTTCTCGGAAGATTGTACTCTGCCTCTTCGGCAATCGGCTCATAAGGCCGGTAATCCGTTCTTCTCACGAAAAAGAAAATCGCCGCAAACAGGCTGCAGAAAAGCAGGCACAACACAAGAAGTATGATCAGGATCACCCGTAACGGATGTTTTTTCTTTTTTATCTTCGGTTCTTCTATGGGGAGTCTTTCCTCCTCCATCATGACCGGTCCGTCCTGCATTTTACTTTGATCCCTTCCTTCTGAAGACGACTGCAATCGTTTTCAGGAAAATTTTCAGGTCAAGAAGCGGC
>CACYBV010000294.1 GCA_902772745.1 uncultured Eubacteriales bacterium | reverse complement strand
TTCCGAAGCGCCTCTCTCTGCTGCTCGATATTTTTCTCTGTCGGCGTCTGCAGAAGCGTATTCAGACTCTGGGATATTTTTGCAAAATTCTCCGCCAGTTTCCCGGTGACAGGAATACCGCGGGATATCAGCTGCGCTTCAGCACTGTCGACACGGCGGGCCAGGTGTTTGAGATACAAATCAAAATCCTCCGCCTGCTTCACTGCAAGAAATCTATCGAAAGTTGCTGCCATAATATCATTCTCCTTTTCGATGTACTGCCATTATATATAGACCGCGCTGTCCAACAAATGTCCAACAACGCAGAAAAAATAAGCCGCCTTTTCCAAGCGAGTCCTTATACTCACCGCTCCATCAGCACAGTCTTTTCGATTGAATCCGTTCATTTTCCCCCTCATTTACCTGAAGCCGACCGTCCCGAAGCGGTCTCTTTTGCTTTCCGGATGTGCCGGAAATAGTAATATGTCACCTCGATAATAAAGCAGCTGGTCCACCCGACCGGATACCCGAGGCCGACGAGGAGCTCTGTGTTCGCGATAAAATGCGTCGTCACAAAAAGGTAAATCTGCCGGATTCCCACAAAGGCGGCAAGCATGATGATCATCGGCCCCCTGGAGTCTCCGCGTCCCCGGAGTGCGGATGCGAGCACGTGGTTTACGCAGTTAAAGAGCAGGAAAAGCGTATTGGCGTGGATAAACAGGGCGCCGGCCTCGATGACACTCTCATCCTTGGAGAAGAGACGGACAGCGGGTTTTGCGAAAATCACCAGGAAGACCGCAATGAAGGCCGTCACCATGAGAGACATCAGGATCGTCGTGATCGTGCCCCGCTTCGCGCGGTCATCCTTTCCCGCGCCGATATTCTGCGAGACAAAGGTCGTCGCGGCCATTGCCATGCTCTGCATCGGCAGCATGATAAAGGAGTCGAGTTTGTTGTAGGAACTCCAGCCCGCCATGACCGACGAGCCGAAATAGTTGACATAAGACTGCACAAAAATGTTGGAGAAAGCTGTGATAACCGACTGGATGCCGGCCGGAAGGCCAACGCCGAAAATCTGCTTTAAGGTCTGGCCGTCGAGCCGGAGATCCCTGAAGGACAGGCGGTAGATTTCTTTCGAGCGTGTCAGGAGAATCAGGATCAGCGCGGCGGAAACCGCCTGGGAAATGATCGTCGCGATCGCAACGCCTGCAATTCCGAGATCAAGCACGATAACAAACACCAGGTCCAGAACCGTATTCAGCACGCTTGTGAGGATCAGGAACAGAAGCGGTCTCGTGCTGTCGCCGACAGCGCGCAGGATTCCGGCGCCCATGTTGTAGATAAGAAGTCCGGAAATGCCGATGAAATAGATCCGAAGGTATACGACCGCGTCCGAAAAAACATCCTCCGGCGTGTCCATGAAGTGCAGCATCGGCTTCACGCCGAAGAACCCGATTGCAGTAAATACAACACAGGCGATGAAGGTCATCATCATCGTCGTTTCGACCGCAACATGCAGCTTCTGTTTGTTTTTCGCGCCGAAATTCTGGCCGATGATGACGCCCGCGCCGACCGAGAAGCCGTTGAAAAACATCACAAGCATGTTGACGATCATCGTCGTCGAACCGACTGCGGCCAGGGCTTCCTTTCCGACATAATTGCCGACGACAATGGAGTCGACGGTATTGTAGAGCATCTGGAATATGTTTCCGAGCATCAGGGGCAGCGAAAACAGAATAATCTGCTTTACAATCGAACCCTCGGTCATGATAACAGTTTTCCTGCCGAAATTTCCTGCCATATTTCTGCCTTTCATGATTAGGATACTGTGATCGCCCGCCTTAAGTGTCATCCCGGACGGTTTCGTCCTTTTTGGCCTCCGCCCGGGATGACAAAACCTCAGCGGTCCGTCACGGCCTTCGGCGGATTTCCAGTCCCAGCATCGTCAGGTCGTCAAACTGTTCCGCGTCCCGCACAAATCTGTCCACGGAGGCACGGACATTTCGAAGCAGCTCCTGCGGCGAAGCATCCGGGTTTTCGTTCAGCGCTTCAAGCATCCGCTCCGTACCGAACTGTTCCCGCCCGCCGTTCATGGCTTCGGGCACGCCGTCGGTGTAGACGAAAAGTTTCGAGCCCGGTTCAAGCTGCAGTTCATAATCCTTATAGACCGAATCTTCGAAGCCTCCGATGACAAATCCGTGTTTATCCTTCAAAAGTTCAAAGCACCCGTCCGGTTTTTTCAGCACCGGATATTCATGTCCCGCATTCGAGGCCGTAAGCTTTCCCGTGGAAATCTCCAGGATTCCGATCCAGATCGTAACAAACATGTCCTCTTTGTTGTGCGCACAGATGTCCTTATTGGTCATTTCCAGGATTTTCGCAGGAGAAACGCTCATCTTTGTATAGTTTGTCAGGATAATCATCGTCGCCATCATGAAGAGCGCCGCGGGAACGCCTTTTCCGGACACGTCTGCGATCACGAGACACAGGTGGTCGCTGTCGATCAGGAAAAAGTCGTAAAAGTCTCCGCCGACCTCCTTTGCGGGATCCATCGAAGCGTGAAGGTCAAATTCCGGACGGTCCGGAAAAGCCGGATAATTGCTCGGAAGCATGTCCGCCTGAATGCGGGCGGCAAAGCCGAGCTCCGTGCTGATCCGCTCCTGTTCCGCCGTAGCTTTCGTCAGGTTGCTGACATATTCCTGGACCTGCTCTTCCATGCGGTCAACGGCGCCTGCAAGCTTACCGATTTCATCGCGGTTTCTGATCTGTTCCGTGAGTTTTGTTCCCTCCCGCACATTTTCTTCGGCAAAACGGGCCGCCTCATCCGTGATTGTCTGAATCGGCTTCAGGAGCATCTTATGCAGGTAAACCGCCTGTATGATGATAACGATGCCCGTCAGGATCACAAAAACCAGGATGATCCGGATCAGGTAATCCCTGCGGATTTTTGCGAGCGCGTCCAGCTGCCGCTGCACACAGAGGATCGCCCGGGGTTTCCGGGTGCTGTCCTTCAGCGGAATCATGGCTGTGATGTGGGAATCCGTCTCGATATAACCCTTGTTCCGGATCACAAATTCCCGGTCGGAATTTCCCTCCATGAGCAGACGGTATTTTTCCATATACTCCTCGTTGGTCGTTTCCCGGTAGTATCCGAATTCATAGTGCGTATAAGAGCTGTTTTGGTTCATCGTGGAGAAGAGGAAAGTGATATGCTCATAATCCGAAAGGTCCGGCAGGATCACATAGACAAAGGTCACGCCGCTTGTATTGCAGAGCCTGTCCATTTTATTCCATATGCCCCTGTACTCTGCTGTTTTCCCTTCACTCGCACTGTACTCGTCGATCCTGTCCGGATTCACGAGAAGCGCGCCCGCTTCCGCCGTCTGAAATGCACCGTCCGCGTACAGATTCATAACGGTGTTCGAAAACAGGTTCAGACCGATGAGGCAGACGATGAACGCGAACACCAGAAGCAGCAGAATAATCCCGAAAAGACTCCGGAAAGAGATCGAATGTATGCCTTTGCCGCGTTCCTTTTTCTTTTTATCCATACTTTCGTGTTCTCCGATCTGTACTGTACACGATAAGAATATCACAGGAGCTCTGATTTTTCAATCACAGCTCCTGCGGCATTTATAAAATCCGTAACTGTTCAGCATCCCATTCGCCCGGAATGACGGAAATATGAAATCACCGGAAGGCTGCTGAACCGTAAACGGTATTGCGGCGGGGCGGGATCAGCTGTATGCCTTGCTCGCCATTACGTAATTCATCAGGTGGCAGACCGCTTCCCGCATCTGTGTGAGCGTGACCCGGCCTTCTTCATAGCCTTTCTGCACCTGTTTAATCACGGGCGGTCCGCCGGGCATTATGACGTCGTTCCCGGCCGCGACCGCATCCGCGCCGTCCACGACGATATCCATATCGCCCCAGTCGGTCACGACGACGCCGTCGTAGCCCCATTCGCCGCGGAGAATCTCTGTGCAGAGCACATGATTTCCGCCCGCAAATCTTCCGTTCAGCTTGTTGAAGGAGCTCATGATTGTCGTGGGTTTTGCCTGCGTAATTACCATCTCGAAAGGCTTCAGGTAAAGCTCCCGTGCCGCCCGCGCGCTCACGATCGAGTCCGCGGCATCAATGCCTTTTCGTTCCTTGCCCCTCCGGTAGGTCTCCTGCTCGTTCAGTGCAAAATGCTTCGGACAGGTCGTGACCGCGTTGTTTTCCATCGCGCCTTTCGTGATTTCGGTGCCCATCAGACCGGAAAGGAAAGGATCCTCGCCGAAATACTCAAAAGCTCTGCCCTCGATCGGGTTCCGGACAAGGTTCATACCGGGCGCAAGCCAGGAATCCACGCCGAGAAGCTCGGCTTCACAGCCGCAGGCGGAACCGAATTCATACGCAAGCTCCGGATTGAAGGTACATGCGATCATCATGCCCGTCGGCCAGGCCACTTTCCCGACGGAAGCCGGCCCGTCCTTGTAGCAGGTCGTTTTGATTCCGTACTTTTCGATCGCCGGGTTGCTGTAGCCGAATCCGAGTTCCGGACGCGTCGTCGTGCCGATCGGCGTCCCGTCCTCGTAGAAAATGGTCGGCGGCTGGTCCTTCGCGGTAATTCCGCCGAAAGGAAGCCCCGGGCCGTAGCCGTTCAAAAGAACCGCAAGCTCCGAAACGCTCATCTGGTTCACGAACTCTTCCATCGTGACCCGGCCGGCCTTTACATCCGAAAGGGTGGATTTTACGGGCGGAGCGGAGAAGTCATAACCCCGGTATCCGGGCCATTCGGTTTTTATGTCCGCCGCAGTAACCGTAAGGCACGGCAGGTTTTTCGGCGCTTCCGCAGAGATTTCCCGATCCGGCTCGAGAAGCTGCAGCTTTTCCCTGTTCCCGGGGAGCATCCCGATATCCGCATGGACGGTTCTTGTCACGATCTCATCGGGAACCGTAAGTTTTACGGCGGGAAGGACATTTTCCGAACTGTTTCCGATCAGCACGGTATATGCGCCGGGTTCGATCACATAAGCCTGCTTTCCTTCATCGAAAGAAGCGAGCTCTGTAAGCGCGAATTTCAGGCTTTTCAGGCACTCTTTCCCCGGAGCCAGGAGTTCTGTCTTCGCAATGGCGCGAAGCTCCTTTTCGGGCTTTTTCAGCGCTCCGAAAGGTGCGTGGACATAGAGCTGCACCGTTTCTTTTCCCGCGTATTCCGCGGAAAGGTTCTTTACGCAGACATCCACGAAACAGGCGCCGTCCGAAACCGCCGCTCCGACCGGAACGACTGCGAAATCCGCGTAGGAAAGGCCGAAGCCGAAGGGATAGGCGACCGGTTTTTTGAAGCTGTCAAAATAGCGGTAGCCCATATAAATGTCTTCCTGATATACCGTGACCGGACTCATCTCGAAACCGGTGCTTCCGTTCTCTTCCGCAGAAAGCCCGTAGTCTTTGTACTGCAGGATTTCTTCGGGTCTGTCCTTATCGCTGGAGAAATGCTTCGCCGTCGGATAATCCTTATACGAAAGCGCTGCCGTCTGGTTCAGCTTTCCGGAAGGCGAAACCTTCCCCGTCAGGATATCCGCGAGAGCGCCTGCAGCCTGTTCGCCGGAGGTGCCCATGAAAAGTACGGCCCTGACTTCGGGGTAAGCGGTCACGGAGGGAATATCGATCATTCCGTTCACGTTCAATACCGCGATGACCTTCGGAAAAGACTTCGTGACGCCGCTGAGAAGCTGCTTCTCGGAGGCTGTCAGCTCGTAGTCGTCCGTCACGTGCCGGTCGCATTCCTCGCCGCCGGTCTGCCGTCCGATGAAGACGAGCGCCGTATCGGTTTCGCGGGAAGATGCCGCCAAAACATCCGCCCCCGGTACTTCCTCCGGAACCGCGGGATTGTATTTCCCGAAGATTTCATAAATCATTCCGCTTGCGACAAGGCCTTCGATCTGTTTGAAAAAGTTCTCATGCGATTCTTTCTCACCGGCCGCTTTTTCCGCGTCCTTTGCCGCAGCTTCCTGATAGAAATCATCGGATGCGGATGCCAGGACCAGGCCGGCTCTTCTGAGCTCTTCTCGGATTCCAAGCGTTCCTTTACTGAAGCTCGCGCCGCTTCCGCCGCCGCCGATGATCGCCGAAAGCTGCGTCCGTCCGAAAAGCGCAATGCATTTCCCTTTGGGAAGCGGAAGCACGCGGTCTTCGTTTTTCAGAAGCACCATCGCTTCCTGTGCGATCGCACGCGCAAGGGACGTGCGGGATTCTTCACTGCTGTATTTCTGATTCAACGATTTTCCTCCTGTATGAATAGTGCCGTGCAAAAAATGCTCCTTTCCAGCTCCCCGGAGGCCCCTGATTCCGTGGGTTCCGGTCCTTTCCTCCGCCGATGCCGCGGCTTTTCTTCCGGGCAGGCCCTGTCTCAGTCCTTCGGAATGGACGACAGCGCCGCATGGAGTTTCCGGAGCGTTGATTCCTTACTGTCGCCCAGGATTTCACCAAGCATCCCTTCCGACAGGTAATCCGCTGTGGAAAGCTCCGTATTGCCCATCAGAAGCATTCCTTCCGGAATCGCGCGTCCGATTGCCGCCGTCATGCAGGATATGAGGGCTTTCTTCGCGGCTTCATTGCCGCAGACCGTTTTCACCGAATCATGTACAGAGAAAAATCCGGGCTTCGTCTCAAGCTTTCCCGCGACCTCTGCGACGCTCTCGAACCAGTTGATCGCGTCCTTCGTCTCCTTGAAGCCTTCGAAGGTGAACTGCGGAAGCATCTCGGGGACGCTCCTTAAAACAATGCTGTCGCTGCAGCCGCCGGCGCGCGCGACAAGCGCCGTTCCCTGCTCCGTAATCGGTACATTTTCAAAAACAAAGGTGTGTTCGCCTTCCTGTTCGGCGACAAATTTCCCGTCCGCGTACAGCGCTACCTTATCGAGATTGGAGTGAACCCGCACGGTTGTCGTTTTTCCGGGACGCGCGAAATAACGCCGTCCGTCGATATGGACGAAGGGCTCTTTCCCGTACCAGGCCTTGTAGACATAGAAGGAATCCTTTTTAATCTTCCGGTCCATCGAAACAAGGCCCTTGTTGTTTTTGCCCATCGTACCGCCCTCGCGGCGGAAATTGCTGCCGAAATCAAACATATTCCAGACGTAGGTTCCCCAGATGAAGGGCCTGGTTTCCCAGGTCTCACAGGCGTTTTCATGTAAAAGCACCTGATATTCTTCGGTATAATCCTGCTTCTCCGGGTGATCGCTGTGGTAGCTTAACACACAGTCGCAGCCGTACTCGGTAACCGCAAAGCGGCGCGACGGATACTGTGCATGGTACTTGTCGCACCACTCGGCAAGTTCCGGCATCTGACCCCGGTACCAGCCGAAATAGTGGTTCCAGCCCTCTGCGTCGGAAATATCGTGGAGCGGATGATCCCAGCCTGCGTTGTACTCGTGCGCGATTACGGTCAGCCGCTTTTTGTCCAGTTCCTTCACCGCACGGTTCAGATCCTCGTGGCAGGGGATCAGCTTGTCGTTGTCATTTCCGCCGATCAGGATTTCGTTTGAAAGTCCCCAGCAGAAAATCGACGGGTGGTTGTAGTTCTGCGCGACAAGCTCGCGGATTTCATTGACCGAAGCGGCGTGGGCGTCGTCATCCCAGCTCTGTGCAAAATACGGAATCTCCGCCCAGCACAGAAGTCCCTCGTGGTCACAGGCGTCGTACATCTCCTGCGCCTGCTGGTAGTGCGCAAGCCGCACGGTATTCGCGCCCATCTCCGAAATGATTGCCGCGTCCTCATAGGCTGCGTCTTCCGGAAGCGCGCTTCCAAGATACAGACGGTCCTGATGGCGGCAGACGCCGCGAAGGGGATATTCGCGCCCGTTTAAGATAAATCCGCGCTCGGGATCGATTTCAAAATCCCGGATGCCGAAATCGGCCGTGATCTCGTCGATTACTTCGTTGTGCTCCTGAAGGGAGATCTTCGCGGTGTAGAGCTGCCAGTCCGTCTCCGGATCCCAGCGCTTCGCATCAGGGATAAAAATACGGATCGAGGTCTCCTCCGCCGCTTCGACACAGGCCTCTGCCGCCGGGTCTTCGTCCCAGAAGGCCGCTTCCGAAGGCACTGCGGAAAACGAAACCCGCTGTCCCGGCTTCACGCTGTCAAGCTTTACCCGCGCTGAAACAAAGGCGCCGCCTTCCGCAGTTTCGGTGTCGATATAAGCACCGACGCCGCCGAATTCATCCAGGGAAATATGGCTGTTTGGAACGCTGACAATGCTCACATAGCGGTAAAGGCCGCCGTAGAAGGTGAAATCCGCCCGCTGCGGGTAGACTTTGTCGCTGTATCGGTTGTCGGCAAGGATCGCGAGCAGGTTTTTCCCGTCTTTCAGGTGCTCCGTAATGTCCGCCCGGAAAGCGCTGTATCCGCCGACATGGCGGGTAATGAATTCGCCGTTCAGGTAAATCTCCCCGACAAGGCCCGCCGCGCCGACCTCGATATAGGTCCTGCCGCCGTCTCTGGGCTGCTTTACGGGATCGATTTCGCGCACATACCAGTAGGCGCCGCGTTCAAACGGAACGCCGATCATGCCGTCCACGGCGTTCCAGGTGTGAGGAAGGCTCACCTTCTCCCAGCCGTTTCCCAAAACGGGCATTTCCGCCGGCGCGGCTGTACAGGTCTTACTGAACAGCCAGCCATCATTAATCATCTGAACTTCTCTCATACAGTCTCCTTTACAAATCAGGGGCAGTCTTCCTTTGCTTCTGACCTGAAGCTTTTCCGGAAAGCCGTCCCTGTTTCCTTATGCTAAAACCGCCTTTACAATCGCGACGCTTTCCGGTTCCATGCAGAGCTTCAGGACGTTTTCGCCCGCCTGTACTTTCACCTTCTCGAAGACCAGCTGTGAGGCGTTTTCGATCTCCGCAATCTGGGCTTTCGTCGGATAAGCAGGTTTCCCCTGCGCTTCCCAGCAGCCGAAAGGATTGCAGTTTCTGCTGTCAATCTTCGCAATTTCAATGGACTTCACATCGCCGCGAAGTATAAGTTCCACTTCTTCTTCCTGAATATCCCGCTCCTCAATATCGTGATTGTAGACAAAGAGCGTCACGGTTCCGCCGTCCGAAAGCGGCAGCACTTCGGCGGTTCTCGAAGCGCCGAAACCCTCGACGGCAAGTCTCCGGTCGCCTGCTTTATGCAGTTCTTCAAAGAGCCGGTAGACGGGTTTTCTCGTCCCATAGACGTTCACCAGGCCGAATTCGTTGTTGAAAGGCAGTCCGTGCAGCCCGAGTTCCTCGAAGATATCGGAAATGCACCAGTAGGAATAGCCTTCGACCAGGCCTTCGTTATAGGCAAGCGTCGCTGCAACGCCGGCCGCCGCATAACTGGTATCGTAATGTCCGGCGTTCCACTCAGTGTAATAGACCGGATAATCGCCGGCTTCTTCCTTCACTTTCTTCGCGAGCCGGTACAGGATATCCCGGGGATTTTTGTTTTCGCGGTTAAAGAAAGCTTCCATCGCCTTCTTCGCTTCCTCAAGCTGCTCTTCGGTCATCGTCGACGGATCCGGCGCGTCTCCCCAGCCCTGACCCTTCTCGTCCGCGGTATTCATGCCGGCGGTTGAGAACGGATCATCCGAAGGATAATGATGCGTCGTAATGAAGTCATACGGCACATTGTTCTCTTCGCAGAATGCCCGGAACTCGGGAATCCACATGTTGTTGGATGTAGCGGGTCCGCCGACCCGGAGCCTTTCGTCCACGCCCTTGATCGCCCGTGCGGTCAGTTCATAGAGATGGAAATAATCCTTCATCGATCCGTCGAAGAAGAAGCGCAGGTTCGGCTCGTTCCAGACCTCAAAGAACCAGGAGCGCACTTCCGCGGCCCCGTAGCGTTCCTCCAGATGTTCCGTAAGAAGCGTAATCAGGTTCGACCAGTCCCCGTCTTTCTTCGGCATCGAGGAAAAGCCTTTGTAATGGAAGGTCGTCTGATCTGTCGACGCGTAGGCTTCCGGCATGAATCCAAGCTCCACAAAAGGTTTCATCCCCGCATCCAGCAGGAAATCAAAAATGCAGTCGATATTGAAGAAACTGATCTGCGGTTTCGCAAAGGGCACCATCGGCGTAATCACAACGCTCATGTCGTCATCGAGAAGTCCGTGAAAACGCAGGTACTTAAACCCGATTTCCCGGTGCGCCTTCCGGATCTGCGCCTGCACGTCCGCGCGGAGGATCGTCGCCGCGTGACAGGAACCGACGCAGAGCTCCCAGTAATGCGGATATGCCCTGCCCTCTTCATTCAGGTTTACTGCGTACTGAATTTTCATACTCATAAACCGGGAGTTTCCCGGCCCTCCTTTTCTTTTTTCCCCATTTGTCAGCGAACGCCATGCTTTCCTTCCGGGAAACCTCTCTTCAGCTTTTCCAAAATACTGACGAAAACAGCAGACACGACAGCATAAGTTGTTCTGTGTCTGCCGTTTTTAAACTGATTGCCCGGAGTGTTCCGCTGTTCGCACCCCGCTTCTTGAGATCATGATATCATGCTCTTCGCGGGAAGTCAATCCGCTTTCCCTTCTGTTTCCCCATCCGGCCTCGGAATGCCGTACCGGCAGGCGCCGCCTCAGACACCCGAAACATCGAAAGAATAACTTCCGGACTTCAGCGTAAATTTCGCCGCAGAGCTGCAAAGATGCATTTCCATGCCTTCAAATGACGCGCCTTCGATTTCTCCCAGTGCTTTCGCCGTGTCCTCACTGACCGGAAGGTACAGCACAGCTTCGGTGTTCGCGGGCACGGCTGCCTGATAGGAGCAGAGCTTCCCGTCCGCTGCGGTCCACGCGGATTTGATCGTTCCGTAAATCGAATCGTATTCCGCACTGACAGAGCTGAAATGCCCGCCCGGCATCGGCTGCAGGACGAATTTCCTAAAACCCTCTGTCCCGTCGCGCTGGATGCCCGCCTGATATTCCATCATCCAGGTACCGACCGCGCCGAGAGAATAATGGTTAAAGGAATTCATCCAGTTCTGGCCGCTGAAGCCGTTCTCGATCGTATAAGAACTCCACCGCTCCCAGACCGAAGTTGCGCCGTTTACGACCGGATACAGCCACGAAGGATTGCCGGTCTGCTCAAACATCTCGTAAGCGGCGTCGATGTTTCCGCCTTCCGTAAGCGCAGGAAGCAGGGGGCCTGTGGCCATGAAGCCGGTTGTCATTGTGTATCCGGTCTTTTCGCAGGCTTCCCGAAGATGCGCTTCCGCCATCGGCCTGTTTTCCTCCGAAAATGCGCCGCACTGAAGCGGAAGTGCGTAGGAGCCCTGCGTGTCCTGCAGGTTCCCGCCCCGGTCCCGGGTCCTTCCGTCTTCGCCGACAAAGACCTCGTTCCATTCCTTCTGAAGGCCGTCGCCGAAAGCTTTATACTTCCGGACATCCTCGTCTTTTCCGAGAATTTCCGCCGCCTGCTGCACAATGCGTACACTGCGGTAAAACTGTGCATTGTCCATCAGCGAGGGATCCGAATCCGTTACCGAAAGGTGGTCGCCCAAAAAACCGATATGGGATGTCAGGTATTTCCTGCCTGGCTCCGTCATGCCCATCATCCCGTCGATATGAAGCTTCATCGCCGGATAGTTTTCCTCCAGGATTGCCCGGTCTCCGTACTGCAGATAACTCTGCCAGGGGATTACAACGCCGGCCGCGTTCCAGGTGTAGCCGAGCGCAAAGGCGATCCCGGGCTCCGAATACGACGGCGCAAAGAGGTGGAAGGTTCCGTCCCGTCCCTGGGCGTCGCGCTGCAGGAGGTCGTAATTGCGGTAAAATGCGGCAACATCCGCCATATAGGTTGCAGTCTCGCTGTATACCTGGGCGTCTCCGGCCCATCCGAGGCGTTCATCCCGCTGCGGGCAGTCTGTCGGAATCGACAGGAAATTGCCGACTGTCGAACGGATGATATTCCTGAAGAGCTGGTTTGTCAGAGGATTCGAGGACTCGTAGCGCGCCGTCGGATGCACGGAACTTAAGACGATGCCTCTGATATTCTCCGCCGGGATCGGGGCGTCAATACCGGAAATCTCCACATAGCGGTAACCGTGGAAGGTGAAAACCGGACAGAAGACTTCATTCTTTTCGCCCTTCATTGTATAGCGGTCGGTTGCGAGAGCGCCGCGAAGATTTTCGGTGAGAATCATGCCGCCGAGATCTCCGTAATAATACGGATTGTCTTCGGATAAATTCGGATAGCGGATTTCCGCGTAACGGATCGTCACCTGCCGGCCGGATTCACCTTCGGGGAAAGTGATCCTTGGGACACCGACCATGTTGATGCCCATATCGTACAGATAAACCGTATCATTTCCGCGCGTCTCA
>CACYBV010000293.1 GCA_902772745.1 uncultured Eubacteriales bacterium | reverse complement strand
TCCTTTACTGTGAAAAGGTCTCGGAAAGCGCCAACACACTTCAGGGGAAGACCAAAAACGTCCTGTATATCCTGCGGCATCACCTGCCTTTCGTCCGGACGCTCGGCTACAGTGCAAAGGATGTGATGGACGCTTTTGATCTCCCGGACCGGCTTCGGGAACTGCTCTCCCCCTACTGGCTTTATGTAGGTTCTTCGCTGTCGGAGCTTCCGTTTACGGTCTATGCGGTCGTGATGAACGAATACATCGGGCACGGCGCCTTTGTTCCGCGGCATACAAGCCACGAAATGGCCCTGAAACTCGCGGAATCCGCCGAAGACCTGGGCGTTCAGATCGAATACCGTCAGAGCGTTGAGAAGATCCTGGTGGAAAACGGGCAGGCCGCAGGGGTCCGCACACTGCGCGGCGATACGATCCGTGCTTCGGTGATTCTCTCCAGCGCATATCCGCATACTGTATTCCGGTCGATGATTGAGCCCGCATCGAAACTCCCGCGCAAAGCCCTGAAAACGGTCCATTCGCGGGAGATGAATCTCAGCGCATTCTCGGTCGTCATGCTGCTCGATCAGCCGAAGGAAGCCCTGAATCTCACGGATTACTGCGTCTTCCGGGCGCCGCACATGCAGACCGAGCGCCAGTATGAGGAGCAGCTGAAACTGTTCGGCGAAAGGATTTCCGCCTCGGTCTGCCTGAACCGGGCGGTTCCCGATGCGACACCGGAGGGAACCTGCTTTTTCAGCACGACGATCATGCCCCGCGTCGAAGCCTGGCAGGATGTCGCCGCGGAGGATTATGACCGGCTGCGGCATGAAATCGCCGGAGAACTCATCGATGACATGAGCGCCTACCTCGGGATAAACCTGCGGGATCATATCCTGGAAATCGTAATTGAAACTCCTGTCACGATTTCACATTACACAAATGCCCATCTCGGCGGCGTCTACGGCTACAAGCACTCTCTTCAGGACCACACGGCCGCACGCACGATGCAGCCGGAGACCTGGGAACTGATCCCGGGGCTGTATTTCACCGGCGCTCACGGCGCGGGCGGCGACGGGATGGCCCCCTGCATTTCAAACGGCGTGAATATGGCGCAGAGAATTCTTGAAAAAGCAGGGAAAAACCGTCATTGACAGCACCGGAGAATTGGCGCATAATATGATGCAGATAAGCACGATGCCTTTCTGCATCGTACGGAAGATCATCTCAAATCAGTCTGATACACGTATGTTCCAGCCGGAATCCAGCGTGTTTTTACCCGGATTCGGAACAGCCGCCAAATGAAAGGAGCGAGGATGAGCGCGTACAGAAAAGTCATTACAAAACCCGGCGAAGTGCTGGCCTATGAAACCGTATTTGAGGAAAACCCGTATCTTCGGACCGGCGTTCCGGAAAAGATGGGCTCGGTTGAGCGCTTCGACTACGAAACTTCCGTCTATGAAAACGGCAAGACCTACAAAAAAACCGCCTATGTCTACCTGCCGTACTGCTACGACAGAGAAGACAAAGAGCGGAAATACAATGTTCTCTATTTCCAGCATGGAAACACCTGCGAACCGGCGATGTTCGCGATCGGCGGAAACAAGTACATGTTCGACATGCTGTTTGATTCCGGGGAACTCGATCCCTGCATCATCGTTTTCGTGACCTATTACATGGATCCGATGCGCGACGCCGACATCCGCATCCAGACCGGCGGCGCGGAGGCCGGCGACGGCTGGACCCCCGGGATTCCGCCCTATTACTACAAAGAAATCGTTCAGGACATCATCCCCGCGCTGGAGACGAAATACAACACCTATCTTAGTGACAGCTCAGATTCTGCAGTCAAAGCATCCAGAGACCACCGGGCTTTCGCGGGCTACTCCAGAGGCGCTGCCTGGACCTGGCGGATGTTCCATTACGATTTCGAATATTTCCGCTGGTTCTGCCCGACGAGCGGCGGCATTTCCTGCGACAAACCGCTGCCGATGCCTCCGGGATCCGGTCCCTTCCCCAAATGCACCGATGAAGAGATCGTGGATTACATCACCGCTCCGATCAAAGCCCATCCGGAACTTCCCTTCTTCATCTATGCGGCAAGCGGCGGCATCCGCGACGGCGCCGGCATGCGGCTCCAGATGAAGCTTCTCACGGAGCAGGACTGCTTCTCCTACGGGACGGATCCGAAGAAAAACAATATCTGCTACTCGCTGTCGGACTATTACCATACGGACTATCTGGTACCGTATTATTTCTGGAACTACCTGAAACTGCTGTTTAAGGCATAAAGGGCAGGCTTAAGAAACAATCACCGGAAGCGGCATAAAGCCGCATTCCGGAATTGTACGCATCCGTCAAATCTCCGTACGCCAGCGTACGGAGATTTTCTTCATTGCGGGTCGCAAAAAACCGGCTCCGACCCACAGAATGGAGGTCGGAGCCGGTCCGCTGTTTCCGGATTTTTACGCATCCGAGCGGGAGTAGCTGTTCTTCATCCCCATGCTCGCTTCCTGAAGGACAGAAGAGAGCAGTTTTCCGGTCTCATCGCGGACAAGATCCGCGATTTTTTGATTGCATTCCTCGCGGTCCTTCCGTTCCCTGCAGCAGTCTTTCTCGATCGCTCCGGCCTTGCTCATCACGATCATATGATACCGCTCGATGAGTCCTTTGCAGTTCGGGAAAAACGGGTCCGCAAGCGCCGCGATCAGGCGGTTCGACCAGTAGAAGCTGTCCGTTGAGACAGCTTTTTCCGTGTTCGAGAAGTATTCCGGCGTCTTGGTGACATTCGCATAGAAGGGAACCATTGTGTTATGCACGTTCGAACCCATCGCGATCCACTGAAGGGCCGCGTATTCCTCCGGAACATCCGGCCGGATCTGCGTGAGCCCCATAAAGTTGGTGCGGTTGATGCCGATCGGACGGAACTTTCCGCGGAGC
>CACYBV010000292.1 GCA_902772745.1 uncultured Eubacteriales bacterium | reverse complement strand
GTCTCTGAGGCGAAAGATATCCCGGTCATTACCGGCGCCTTGAGCCTGCCGCGGCCTCGACGGTTTCGGGCCTCCCCGGCGGAAGATGCCCCGGCCGTCAGCGTATCTCCGCCACCCCTTCTCCTCGGATTTCCCGAAGAAAACGGCTCTCTTCCCTCCGCCTTCCCGCGACGCCCGCCGGGATATACAGGCGGAGTTCTGTTTTTGCCCGCGTCATTGCGACGTACAGGAGGCGGCGTTCCTCCGAAAGTTCCTGCTCCGTTTCCGCCTTTCCGTGCGGAATGCTCTGTTCACAGACGTCCGCGATGATGACGCGGGAATACTCCAGTCCTTTCGCGCGGTGAATGGTCGAGAGGATCACATGGCCTCTGGGGTCCGTATCCGCCGCCCGCTCCGCCAGCTCTTTTTCATACCGTGCAATATAGCGGAACCAGTCGGGAAGCGTCCGGAATTCCCTGGAAGAATCCTGCACGAAATCCAGAGTGCTGAAGATTTCGTCCGCCGGGAGGTCCCGGTCCTCCGCATAATCTCTGTAATACTCGTCCAGCCCCATTCCCTTCCGGATATAATTCACCATCGCATAGGGAATCGAGAGGCGCGAAAGCAGCGACAGCTCCTGCATGAGGCGCTCCGTTTTCCCGGCCATGAAGGCGCGTTCCGGATCCTTCAGGTACCATTCCCGAAGCTTCGGAAGTTCCACAATCGGTTCCGGAAGGTCCGAACGGCGGATGTAGCGCGGCGGGCAGTTCATGAACTTCAGGAAATTTGCCCTTGAGTGATCCCCGGAAACATAATTCAGGACCGCAAACACCGTCTCTGCGGAAAAATGCGAAAAAGGATTCTGAACCCGGTCCCGGGATATAAAAGGAACTCCGCAGGCAAGAAGCGCGGCTGTACAGCCGGAAACCGCCGCATTGGTCCGAAACAGAAGCGCCGTCTCCGAGAGTTCCTCACCCCGCTCAAGATCCGCGCGCAGTTCCTCCGCAATCATACGGTACTCTTCCCGCTCCGACCTGAAATGCCTGAGAAGAACCGTTCCGTGCGCTGCGCGCTCCGCCCGGAGCGCCTTTTCATAACGCCCGCGGTTTTTTGAAATCAGCCTGAGAGATGCATTGACAATTTCCGGCACGGAGCGGTAATTCCTGGTGAGGCGGACGATCCGGCATCCGGGGAATTCCTGCGGAAAATGCAGCATAACGCCGGGGCTTGCGCCGCGGAAGCGGTAGATCGCCTGATCGTCGTCGCCGACCGCAAAGATCCTGTTTTTGGGCCCCGCGAGATGCTTCAGGATTTCCGCCTGCACCGGACTCACATCCTGGTATTCGTCCACAAGAATATACCGGTACCTCTCCCGGAGCTCTGTACGGATTTTTTCGTCCTCCGAAAGCATTTCCCGGGCGAGAAGCAGGATATCATCGTAATCGATCTTTCTCCGCTTCCGGAGTTCCGCCGTGTACATCGATGCAAGAACCGCTTCCCGGGAATCCTGCTCCTTCCCGGAAGACCCCCGCTCCGGCAGATTTCCGCCGGAACGAATCAGCGAAAAACCGGAGAGCAGGGTTTCGGTCATATTGCTGTCGTTTCGGGCATCCGGATAGATTTTCCGCAGAATTCCCTGGAGAATCTGCTGCTTTTCACCTTCTTTCACAAGGCTTTCGGCGGAAAACCCGTATTTTTTCGAAACCGCACGGTACAGGACCGCATGAAAAGTCCCGAATACAACCCCCGGATGCGCACCGTCCGAAAGAAGCCGGAATCGTTCCTGCATTTCAAAAGCCGCCGCCCGCGTAAAAGTCAGGACCAGGATTTCCGCCGGCAGGACCCCGGCGTTTTCGATGAGGAAACGGCAGCGCGCGGCGATCACGGCCGTTTTTCCGGCACCGGGACCGGCAATCACAAGACAGGGACGCGCGGGATCCGAGGAGACCGCCTCCTGCTGTTCCCGGTTCAGGCGGAGTTTTGCCTTCAGGTAATTCGGATTTTCTGACATTTTGTCTGCCTTTCTGTGTAGATTTTTCCCCATAAACGACCGATGGCGCCGTGAGGACCGGTCCTCACAGCGCCATGGCTGATTATAGATTTTTATCTGTTCGTTTTACCCGAGCTTTTCCGCCGCCGCCCGGATCCTCCGAAGCGACTCTTCTTTCCCGAGCACTTCAAGAAGTTCGGTTGCGCCGCCGGGGGTTTCCCGGAGGCCCGAAAGCGCGGTGCGGATCGGCCACAGGACGGTTCCGTTCTTATACTCATGCTCCGCGGCAAAGCCCGTGAGAAGCGCATACAGCGCGTCATTCGTAAAGTCTTCCTGTCCCTCAAGCACCGGGATTACTTCCTGCAGGATCTGTGCGGAGGATTCCACGGTTGACTTCATTTTCTTATGAACGTAGAGCTCTGCATCATACTCCGGAACTTCTTCAAAGAAACGGATCTTGTCCGGGATATCATTGAATGTCTCGATCCTGGTCTTAACCATCATCGCGATCCGTTCCTGATCGACATTCCTTGAAATACAGCCCTTCACATAAGGAACCGCACGCTCAAGATACCGCTTGTCGTCCATCTTCTTAATGTACTCGCCGTTCATCCAGCGGAGCTTCGAATAGTCGAAAACCGCCGGGGATTTATTGATCCTGCGGTAGTCGAATTTCTCCACGAGGTCCTGAAGGCTCATGATTTCCTCATTGTCCTCAGGAGACCAGCCGAGAAGCGCGACGAAGTTCACAACCGCTTCCTCGACAAAGCCCTGCTCGAGAAGATCCTCAAAGGAGCTGTGGCCGGAACGCTTCGAAAGCTTCTTGTGATCCTCGTCGGTGATCAGCGGGCAGTGCACATACACCGGAACCTTCCAGCCGAAAGCTTCGTACAGGCGGTTGTACTTTGGGCTCGAGCTCAGGTATTCGTTGCCGCGCACGACATGGGTGATGCCCATCAGGTGGTCGTCGACGACATTTGCGAAATTATAGGTCGGGAAGCCGTCGGACTTTATAAGAACCATGTCGTCAAGCTCGCTGTTGTCAACCGTGATGTCGCCGTAGATCTCGTCGTGGAAGGTCGTCGTGCCTTCGGTCGGATTGTTCTGGCGGATGACGTAGGGCTTTCCTGCCTTGAGATTTTCCTCGATTTCTTCCTTCGAAAGGCTCAGACAGTGCTTGTCGTAGACACGGATTTCCTTGCCGTCCTCGCCGACCTTCGTCTTGAGGGAATTCAGCCGCTCCTCGTCGCAGAAGCAGTAGTAGGCCTCGCCTTTTTCGATCAGTTTTTTCGCATAATGCAGGTAGATGCCGCCGTTCACGCGCTCGGACTGCACATAGGGGCCGCAGCCGCCGTCCTTGTCCGGGCCTTCGTCATGCTTAAGACCGGTTTTCTGCAGCGTACGGTAAATGATATCCACTGCGCCTTCCACAAGCCTTCCCTGGTCGGTATCTTCGATGCGCAGAAGGAAATCGCCTTTCTCATGCTTCGCGATCAGGTACGCATACAATGCGGTTCTCAGATTTCCGACGTGCATTCTTCCTGTCGGGCTCGGCGCAAAACGCGTACGGACCCTGCCTTCTTCAAACACTTTTTCTTCCTCCTCAAGTTCCGGAATCGTCCACTGATCCGGATCTTCTCTGCCCTCTTCCGTATCTCCCTGCGCCGCTTTGACATAGGGTTTGAATATATGGTTCAGGATATAGGAATCCAGGAAAACAACCAGTCCGTATCCGAACAGGAGAAGCGGCAGGAACATAAACCAAAAGATGATAAAATACACCAGTGCAAACAGGAACACCATGACGAAAGTCCAGCCGAGATGACGGATCGACATGAAGAACGCGTTGCTGATTGTTTTTTTCACTGTATTGACGAAACGCGACTGCAGCGCAAATACATACTGAAGCGTCATTACATATAAAACCAGAAGGGCGATCGTTATTGCCTTCATGATTCCGAAGAAAGTTCCCTGCGTCTGGTTCATCCAGTAGAAAATCAGTCCGTATGCCAGCGCCCCGCCTACAACGAGCATGATCAGCCCGAGGATAATGCCCTGTTTCAGGTTTTCCTTAAAGGACCGGAAAAAAGCCCGGACATAATGCGCGTCCTCATCCCGGACGTCGCGCATCATCGCATAGTAAAGTGCGGTCGTCGCCGGCCCGAAGGTCACAATCGGTATACAGCAGACAAACCAGATCACATGCAGGATAAATGCATCAAAGAACTTTCCGAGGAAGGTCCACACCGGATTGTTCATATCAAAAATCTTTTTCATATGCACCTCTTGAATAATGCAGAAGCTCTCTGTCCGCGCTCCGTCCGCCGGATGCAGACACTTTATTACTATAGCAGAATTTTCGGGTCTTTGCAAGGGCGGCAGGCAAATTCAGGGGAAGTTTAACAATTAATTCACTTCTGGCGGCTTCTCTTTTTCCGGAAAATGTGCTAAACTATAGAAGGCTTTGAAAAAGAGGCCGGGCAGAAATGCAGAAATTTTTATGATCGGAGAGGTTCAATATGGCGGATATATACGGAGAAGGCAGCAATTCCAAAAAACAGTGGAAAAAACTGAAAGGCGCGCCGCTTAAGGACAAGGTAAAATATATCGCGACTTATTACGGTATTCCGATTGTAGCGATCGTCGCCGGAATTGTGTTCATTGTTTCCATGACGAAAACAATTATCTATAACTCCATCCCGATGATTATCACGATCGAAAGTTATTCGGGCTTCGTCGCGGATGAAGCCGAAGACCAGCTGATGGAAAAAATCGCGCCGCTCCTTGATGCCGATCCAAAAAAGTATCATATCGAAGTGAATTATTCCCCGATCGACTCCGGCAATGTCCAGGAGGCGGTTACCATGAGTCAGAAGGTTATCGCACGCATGTCGGCGCGCGACCTGGACTGCATGATCGGCAACGAAATTTTCCTGAGCTCCTATATGAGCAAGGATGATCCGGATAACCGCGCTTTCACAGACCTCCGCGAAATCCTGAGCAACGATCTTTATCAGCGCCTCGTCTCGGAAAACCGCGTCCTCTCTCTCACAGCCTCTGACGGAGAAACAATTCCTTACGGCATCCTTCTGGCAGGTACGGACCTGGCGGAGACCATCGGGCTGGTCGGCGAAGGAAACTATCTCACCTTTGTCGTTTCCACAAAGCGTGAGGATGCCCAGAAAGCTCTCGGAAAACTCATTTACGAATAATGCCTGCGGGCGAAATACCCGGGGCAGGGACAGCCCCCTGACATCTTCTTTTTCGGAGAACTGAAGCCGTCTCCGAAGCGGAAGATATCGGGGGGCTTGTTCATAGCCCGGAAACTTCTTTTGCCGCAGGGTTCTGCTGCCGAGGGAGTTTCCGGCGGGCCGGACATTTTTGTTTTCCGGTTATATATTATTCTACGCGGATGGTTTTGATGCGCTGCTCTTCATAAGGGCGGTCCATATAGTCGCGGCGGACGGATACGATTTCATCGGCGGCTTCGATGCCCTCGGTTACTTTTCCAAAAGCCGCATAGCTCCCGTCGAGATGCGGTGCATCCGCAACCATAACAAAGAACTGGGAGCCGGCGGAATCCGGATCCATCGTACGGGCCATCGAGAGAACGCCTCTTTCATGCTTCAGGTTGTTCTCCCAGCCGTTACGTGAGAATTCGCCTTTGATTTCATAACCGGGGCCGCCCATGCCGGTGCCTTCCGGGTCGCCGCCCTGGATCATAAAGCCCGGGATGACGCGATGAAAGATCAGGCCGTCGTAGAAGCCTTCGTTTGCGAGTTTTTCAAAGTTTGCCACGGTGATCGGCGCGATTTCCTCATAGAGTTCACCGCTCATAACCTTACCGTTTTCAAGTACCATAGTGAATTTCTTCATGTAATGATTTCCTCCGTATTCTGTATGTTTTCATAACTGTGCAGCATGCCCGGCCGAAATACGGCCGGCTTTTACCGCGCGCCGCACGGCTGTATGTTTTCAGAATGACAGCACTTCCGATGTTGCCATCCGCTTCCAGCTGTTTTCCTGGATTACGCAGTCTCCGTTTCCGGTTTCCCCATAGGGAAGACGCGGTACGAGAAGCTCCGGGATTTCCGTGATTTTGCCCTCAAGGTATTCGCCGATCTGCGTCCGCGCTTCCCGAAGCCTGAGAAGAAGCCCGCCGAAACGGATTTCCTGAACGTCGAAACCGAATGGCTTATTGTCCGCCATCCACTGGGTCCGGAGCACTTTCATCAGGGCTTCGACCCGTTTCTCCATGTCCGGAATCAGGTTGTCCCGAAGTTCCGAAAGCGCGGCGGTGTTCCCTCGGTCATATGCGGATTTTATCAGGATTCCGAGATCCGCCTTGTCCCGCAGGACATCCGAAAGCGCCGAAAAGCTGTCGAACAGATATCCGTATTTCGGATGACATTTCTGCCGGTCTTCCATCAGGCGGAAAATCGCCTCCGTATAGCGCGTCCGCGCGTCCTCCGGAACATGGCAGTCGTATTTCCCCTGCAGCGGATCCTGCCACAGGAGGTATCGCGACGGATTTTTCGGCGCAAAGCCGAAGTCCTTCCTGCAGCTGAAATTCTGCAGCTCTTCGAAATTCAGGAAGGCGTCGAAATCCGCACCGGTTTCCGCCTTCATCGCTTCCCTGAGGTCCTGGTCGTCCGTCCGCCCGTTCCAGTTCGCCTCCCCGTAGCAGACAAGCGTCGGCAGGCAGGCGAATGCGGAACAGGTCCCGCCGTCATCGCCCCACATCGTCACATACAGTTCCCGCATGCCGCAGTCCCTGGCGCTCTCAAGCGCCGCCCGTGCGGAATTCAGGGAAAAACGGTTCAGGGGAACCAGGCCGTACCAGGAGGAAGTTCCGCCGGCAAAGGCGATCCGGTCGGTCATCTTGAAATGGTTCGCCATCATATAATCATAACGCGCGCGTCCGGTTCCGTAATAGTCCCAGTATACGAGCGTCATCTCCCGGGGGATTGCCTTCTTTACCTCCTCCGTCACCGTGCAGTCCGGATTGTAATAGCTCTCGTCCGGCGTGCACATCCGGAAGAACATATCGCTCCACATCATGGGCCGGAATCCGTATTTCCTGAGGATTTCCATCACCTTTCCGAGATGCTCCGCCATGATTTCCGAACTTTTTCGGTATCCTTTTTTCTCGATATAATGCCCGCGGCCGAGAAGATAGGCTTCATCCATGCCGATGTTGATCCGGCGGGAACGGAAGGTTTCGGACACGGATTTTGCCATCTGATCGAGAAGCTCGTATGTTTCATCCTCTGCAAGGTTCAGGATGTCGTCCCAGTCGCGAAGCTTCCGATAGGGTTTCCACTCGAAAATCGCTCCGAGATGCGCCAGCATCTGGATACAGGGGATCAGTTCGATCCCGAGAAGCGCCGCATAGGCGTCGAGTTCCCTGAGTTCCTCCTGCGTATATGCCCCGCGGAGCCGCCCGAAATACGGATGCCCCGGAATCTCGTAGGTATCCTCGGTATAAAGCATCAGGGCGTTCATCCCCGAAAGCGCCGAAAGCCGCAGGAGCTGTTTTACTTTTTCCGGCTTCATAACCGCGTTTCTCGAACAGTCCAGCATCGGTCCGAGCGTATCAAAAGACGGACTTTCCGCGGCAAAGAAGCCCTCTTTTTCATCTGCGTACCGCATGAGAAGCGCCGTGCCCCGGACAAAAGCCCGGCGGTCGGAATATTCTATGAGAAAGCCCTGTTCGTCCCGTGTAAGCCGGACAGCCGGTCTTCCGTCCTCCGTTTCCGGAATTTCCGAAAAGCGCACGGCTGTCCCGTCTTCCGAAAACGCGCTGTGGCCGTTTTCCGAAAGCAGCGCCGAAAAAACCTGTGCCTCTTCCGATCCCTGTCTGAGTTTTCCGTTGAAATTCATGCTGCCCTCCCCGGTCTTTCCGTTTTATTATACCACCTGGAAAATGTAAAACTTCAGATACTCGGTCTCCGGAACGCCGAAGAGCACCGGGTGGTCCGGCGCCGGTCCCCGCACTTCAATGAGCCGGAGCTTTACACCGGCTTCCCTGGCCGCCTCGCGGAGCATTTCCTCAAAGCGCGCATGATCCATGAAATGACTGCAGGAAGCCGTTGCGAGATACCCGCCCCGGGGAAGAATCCGAAGCGCCGCGAGATTGATTTCCTTATAGCCTTTCGCGGCATTCGAAACGGTTTTCCGGGATTTCGTAAAAGCCGGCGGGTCGAGAATGATCAGGTCATACGGCTTCTCCCGCTTCATAAGAAGCTCCGAAAGGAGCTCGAACACGTCCGCCGTGACAAAATCTATCCGATCCGAAAGGCCGTTTCTCCCGGCGTTTTTTTCGGCCATCGCAACCGCAGACGCGCTGATGTCGACCGCCGTAACGGACCTGGCGCCGGCGGCCGCCGCATTCAGGGCGAAAGATCCGGTGTGGGTAAAGCAGTCCAGTACGCGCCGCGATTGCGCAAGCCTTCTGACCGCCAGCCGGTTGTATTTCTGGTCCAGGAAAAAGCCCGTTTTCTGGCCGTTTTCGACGTCCACCGAATAAATAATTCCGTTCTCCGTGATCTCGGTCTGCGGGGAACGCCGGGGATCGGCCGTAAGAGCGCGAATTTCGCGGTATTCCGGCGCGCCGGAGTCGGGGAGGACATACCAGCCCTTTCCTTCCGGAAGGCCTTCTAAAGCCCGGATTTTCACGTCATTCCGAAGGAATACGCCCCGGATCTCCTGTCCGTCATGAAGGAGCTCCCGCACCAGCTCCGGTATCAGGATGTCCCGGATCCGTTCGATTCCCTGTGACAGAATCTGCACTGATAAGAGATCGGAAAAGCGGTCGACGGTCAGTCCCGGGAATCCGTCCGTTTCGCCGTAGATCAGCCGGCAACAGCGGTAATCCTCCATTCCCATGACAGCCTTGCGGTAATCCAGGGCATAGCGGATCCGTCTTCTCCAGAACTCCGCATCAAACTGATCATTCGCGTTTTCCGAAATCAGCCGGATGCGGATTTTGCTCTTTTCGCTGTAAAAACCGGAGCCGAGATACCGGTCGTTTTCCGAGACCGCATCGACTATGGCGCCGTTTTCAATTCCAAAGGGAAGACGCGGCAGTGCGGAATCCTTCTGCAGCTCTTCCGAAGAAGGATTCCGGTATCCGAGAACCTCCGCCTCGTAAATCCAGGGATGTCCGCCCTGAACCCAGCGCGTTCCTTTTTTTGTAATTACCGCCTGAATATATTCTCTCCTGATTTTCATCTGCCGTATTCTCCAACAATCCTGCAGTATACAAATAGATTTCTTTCCGCCCTGTTCACCGGGTATGAGGTTTCGAGTCTTCACGAAGGAAGCACATCTCCGAAAATACCAGAAGCACCTGGGAAGGCAGGTAAAAGACCCACATCAGAAATCCGCTGGTCTCGCAGAGCGTACCGAATCCGGGAACACCCGCGGTCAGGTTATAAATCCCGACTGAGACGTCGCAGCACCAGAACAGAATGAGCCCGAGAGCGAAAAGAAGCAGCCCCGGATGGTCTTCCGCGGTTTCGCCCTCTGCCCGCGCCTGGAAGATCAGGATAACTGCCGCAAGCGCATTCAGCGTAAGCTGGGTGATCGAATACGCGGAGGCAATATTCAGCGGCGTACCCATCCGAAACACCAGAAGAACCGCTGCGACGAGAAGGAAATTCCCGATCCGAAGAAGCCAGTCCCGAAAACCCGAACCGAAGCTCAGCGCGTAGCATGTCTGCACGATGCAGAACAGAATCACGCCCGCAAGGTACCAGCGGTCGAGAAGGACGAGCACCGTGTCCGCCGCGAGCGTGAACAGAAGCCCGAGCGACACGAAAACCGAACGCCGGGACATGACGCCAAAAAGTCCCTGGTCTTCCTCCAGGCTCCTCTCCCGCTTCGTTTCGCGGGCAAAATGCCGGAGCAGCAGGATCAGAAGCACCGCCGTGTTCAGCACAATGGCGCCGTACATAAGCGCGGTCGCAAGAAGCACGGACCCGCCCGTAAAATCCTGCTTTTTCAGGACAACAAGGATTGCGAGCTCCGCTATGGCATAGAGAACAGGCAGGAGGATCCGCATCCCCTTCCTGCCTGATTCATTCTCCCCATAACGGTAATCCGCTGTATTCATCCGTTTTATACCTGCTGCAGCACGGACTTATTTCGCCGAAAGTCCGAGATAATTTGCAATACCTACGGCATCTGCGACGCCGAGCTGCTGGAGATGTCCGTCATCCAGGAACTCCGGCTGCGTATCCATGAAACAGTGCTCGATGATGATGCCCGGGATGCCGCGGTTTGCGCAGTGGCGGTTGATCGCGTAATAATCGAGCGGATTGCCGAATTCGTCATAATACTGGTCGCTGGCCGTCGTCTTCGGGCCGAGATTGTTGATGCCGAGCGCACTGACCTGAGCGAGGATCGAATTCGCGAGCCCGTTGCACTGCGCCGCGACGTTGCTCTGATAAGAGACAAAGGCGAGGCAGCCGGCCGCATTATGGTTTACGGTCGCATTGAAATGCAGGCTCACGAGAATATC
>CACYBV010000291.1 GCA_902772745.1 uncultured Eubacteriales bacterium | reverse complement strand
CGGCGGCTACTACGGCGTCGTGACGATTGACATGGAGAGGAACAACTCGGAGCCCCGGGGACTCACGCTCACCGGCCGCATGCTCTGGGTCTTCTCCGCAGCTTATCGGAGGCTCCGCGGGCAGATTTATCTGGACCGCGCAAAATACACCTTCGAAGAAATCAAAACCCGCTTCTATGATCCGCAGTTCGGCGGCGCGTTTACGACCGTTTCCGAGACCGGCAAAGTGCTGACGACGGACAAGCCCAATTACTGCGAAGCCTTCTTCATCATGGGACTTGCGGAATATTATCACGCGACCGGCGATCAGGAAGCGCTGAAGATGGCGATGGACTGTTTCCGCCTGATGGAGACAAAGGCCAAAACCGCGCCCGGCCTCTACGCCGGAAATATGACCCGGGACTGGCAGAAATCCGAAGGCTTCGGCTTCGGCAGAAAGGGCATGAAATCCCCCTTCCCGGATGACGCGGTGATGTTCGCACACCATCTGTTCCAGGCGTACCTGAGGCTTTATGAAGCCACCAAAGATCCCGAAGTCGGACAGGCTTTAAGAGAAATGGCGGAAGTGCTTCTCGACCGTCTCTACGATCCTGAAATGCACAACTTCATGACCATCATCACCGCAGACGGCAGGCGGCTCGGCACAAACCAGAGTTTCGGGCACGACTGCGAGATCAGTTATCTCCTGCTGAACGTCGTCCGTATCCTCGGCGATGAAAAGCTGATTGCAAGGACGGAACAGGTGTTAAAAGAGCTTCTGTACCAGGTGCTCGAGAACGATTTCGACCCCTGGGGCGCGCTCTACAACGGCGGCGATCTCACAAAACCCGAGCGCTCCCCGGTCCATGTCTGGTGGGCGGAGGCGGAAGCCGTTTCCGCGATGCTCACAGGCTACGCGCTCACCGGCGACGAACGCTTCCTTACGGCCT
Source organism: uncultured Eubacteriales bacterium (assembly GCA_902772745.1). Taxonomy (GTDB): domain Bacteria; phylum Bacillota; class Clostridia; order Lachnospirales; family Lachnospiraceae; genus UBA1267. The sequence continues at coordinate 9,863 of CACYBV010000291.1, read as the reverse complement.
GCGAGAAGCAGGTTTCAATCATCGACAAATACTTTGTCAACCGCGAACACGGTGACTGGTACAACAACATTCTCGTCGATGAAAACGGCGGAAAAGTAGTGGACGGCATGCACGGCTTCGACAAGCTGAACACCGGCAAATGTCCCTTCCACAATTCACAGATGTGCATGGAAGTAATGGCGCGGGTTCAGTCCATCCTGAACAGCTGAAAAAACCTGTTCTATTACTCTTTCGGAAGAAAGGAGCCGGAAATAATGAAAGACATTTACCTGATCACCGCATCATTTGTCGGAGAAATCACGAGAGACTTCGACAATTATATGCGGATGACCAAAAAAGCGGGTTATAAGGGAATCGAAATGTTCCGCTGCCCTTATGACAAATACAGCGGGAAAGAACTGCGGGAGCGGATCGAAAGCTACGGGCTTACCGCGATCAGCGCCCACGTGGACACGGATGAATCCGACAAAATGATCGCGTATCTTCCGGACACCGGCGTGCAGTTCATGGTCAATCCGGGGCTTCGCGTGCAGTCCCGGGACGAGGCTTACCGCAGTGCGGAGCTTCTGAATGAGATCGGGAAAAAGTGCAAAGCCGCAGGTCTGCGCTACGGCTACCACAACCACAACAACGATTTCGACGTCTACGACGGAAAATCCGTGATCGACATTTTCATGGAGAACACCGATCCCGACTATGTGACCTTTGAGATCGATGCCGCCTGGGCGTGGCGCGCCGGCGTAAACGCCGCCGAGTTCATAACAAATCACGCCGGGCGCGTGGACCTCGTGCATGTCAAGGAAACCGCGCGGGTTCTCGGCCCCGAGGATGACCTCTCACACCTTTTCAAAAATGCGAAGCGCGACGAGAAGGGTTTCCCGATCTTCACGGAAGAAATGAAGGAAGCCTTCAAGGAGCACCAGAAGATCAACTGCCGTCTCGGCGAAGGCATCATCAACATGCCCGAGATCAAAAAAGCCGCCGACCGGCAGGGTGTCAAGGCATATATCGTTGAACGCGAATACGCCTGGACCGGCGACCCGTACACCACGATCCTCGACGATTATCAGTATTTATCGAAACTGTAAGGGGCTGTCATCCCGGGCGCAGCTGAGAGATCCCTTCCGGATTGCCGACAAAGTCTCGGGCTCTAACCCCCTAGGGAGCGACAAATCATTTTCATTACAACATCAGGAGTAAACTATGCAGATGTTATTAAACGGCGTCTTCTGTGACGCCTCCGACAAGAAAACCATCGATGTCGTCAACCCCGCAACCGGCGAAGTCGTCGATACCGTTCCCGCCGGAACCCTCGAGGACCTTTCGTACGCGATTGAACTCGCCGTCGAAGGCCAGAAGGAATGGAACGCGGTTCCCCTCCACGAAAGGATCCGGATCCTCGAGCGCTACTGCGTCATGATCGAGCAGAATGTCGAAGAGATCGCGGAAGTGATGTGCGAGGAAGGCGGCAAACCGATCGAGCAGTGCCGCACCGAAGTTTACGCCAATGCGGCAATCTTCCGCATCTACAACGCAGCTGCCTATACTTTCTACGGGAACACCCTCCCCTACAATGCGGAGCCCCGCTCGCAGGGCGATGTGGCATTCACAATCCACGAGCCTTTAGGCGTTTTTGCAAACATCGTTCCCTTCAACTACCCCTGCGAGCTCGCTGCCCACAAGCTTGCGCCGATGCTCGTCACCGGAAACTCGGTCGTATTGATGCCTTCGTCCAAGACCCCCCGCTCCGCGATCATGATCGTGAAGCTTCTTTATGACGCAGGCGTACCCGTGAAGGCCGTCTGCTGTCTTACAGGCCGCGGATCCCTGATCGGTGCCGCCGCAGCAAAAGACCCCCGGGTCGCCGCGGTCAGCTTCACCGGCTCCACCGAAGTCGGCATCTCGCTCGCGGAATCCTGCGCGAAGTCCCTGCGTCCGGTTTCTTTAGAACTCGGCGGCAATGATCCTCTCCTGATTTTCGACGACGCGGATTACGAAAAGGCGCTCGAAGAAACCATTTCCGGCCGTATCGGAAACGCCGGCCAGACCTGCTGCGCCTCGAAGCGTTTCCTCGTGCAGCGCGGAATTTTCGACCGTTTCGCCGCGGATCTCGCCGCAAGACTCGAAAAGGTAAAGGTCGGCGATCCCTCTGATCCCAGGACCGAGATGGGGCCCTGCATCCGGGAGGCGGACGCGGTCGAAGTTGAGCGCCAGATCAACCGTACAATCGAACAGGGCGGAAAACTCCTTACCGGCGGACACCGAAACGGTGCGTTCATTGAGCCGACTGTGATTGTGACCCCGCGCGATGCGGATATCGCGAAGGATGAGGAATGCTTCGGTCCTGTCTGGCCGCTGATCCCATTCGACGATCTTGAGGATGCGCTTTCGATTGCGAATCAGACCAGATACGGTCTCAGTTCCGGCGTCATCACCTCCGATATGGCGACTGCTCTTAAAGCTGCGAACGGTATTGAGGCCGGCGCCTGCATCATCGGCGGAACCGGCAACTACCGGCTTGCGCACCAGCCCTTCGGCGGCTACAAATACTCCGGCGTCGGCAGGGAAGGCGCAGTTATCACCCTCGAGGAGATGACCCAGCAGAAGCTGATTTCCTTCAAGGGCATCCTGAACTGAGGATTCCGGATAAATATGACAAACAGGGACAGCGATGCAGCGCTGTCCCTGTCTCTTATGTTTATAGAAGTCCTTATTTTCCCATATACAGGATCGCTGCCATGCCCGGACCGGTATGGGCACCGATGATCGGGGAAAGGCCGATACGGCGGATCACTGCATCCGGAAAGTTTTCCAGGATGCCCTGCCGGAGCGCTTCAGCGGTCTCCCCGGCGTCCGCATCCACAATGTAGACCACATCTTCCGCGTCTGCATCGTAGCTCTGCTCAAATTCTTCGAGAAGCGCACGGACAGCCATCTTGTTTCCGCGCTTCTTCTCGATCACAACAAGCTTCCCCTGTTCATCGATCTTCATAACCGGGCGGATTGAAAGCGCGGTTCCGAGTACCGCTTCCGCGCCGCTGACTCTTCCGCCCCGACGCAGGTACATCAGGTCCTGCACCATGAACTGATGGCGGATATGGCGGACCGCTTCCCTGAGATTTTCGACGTTCTCCTGAAGACTCATCCCGCGGTTTTTATTCCGTGCGGCGCGTTCCGCAAGCACACCGATGCCGCCGGTCGCCCCAAGTGTATCAACCGGGATCACCGAAAGCTCCGGATATTTTTCCCGCAGATTTTCCGCGGCAAGGCATGCTGATCCGTAAGTCGACGACAGCCCGCTTGACAGGCAGAGACACATAACAGAAACACCCTGTTTCAGGTATTCTGTAAAATACTCCTCATACTGTCCCGGCGTAATCTGCGTCGTCTGCGTCAGGTCGCCCGAACGCTGTCCGTCATAAAATTGCTTCAGGATTTCAGGGGACTCCATTCCCCGAAGTACGCGGTTTTCGCCGTGGATTGTATATTCCATCGGCAGGAAACCGATCTGCTGTTCTTCGGCAATTGAAGGGATGATGTCTCCCGAAACATCCATGAGAATCCGATAATTCATTCCACAGTCCTCGTCTCAGTCGATAGTGCTCTTATATGTTAATTTCAAAGGCAAAGGCCGTTCCCGCAGCACATTGCAGGAGACTCTTTGACTGCCCAAAAATCCCGGGGATCAGAAAACCGATCTTTGCAAAAAAGCCCGAATTGAAAACGCCAAAAAGACAGGCACAGCGCCTTGTCCGCTGCAGCATCTCCTGGCCTTAGATTTGTATTATACTACACTGCGCCAGTTTTTTCAATGTAAAATAGTGCTTTGTTTCAGAAGCGGGTTCCGGCCTTCAAATCCCGGGACGGAAGCCGGACAGGATTATAAAAGAGCGGGCTTTTTCAGGAAACCGTCTTCTGTCCGGGGAGACAGGCTGCGTTTCTCCGAGACAGGCAGATCCGATCCTGAAAAGTTCGCTCTTTCATGATATGCTGCGCATCTGTTCCGGTCTGGAAAAACCGGCGCCCCGCGCATGAACCGTCTTATGCTTTCTTCAGCGTTACAACGTCTTTTCTCATCGGGCCGAAGACGTGATTGCTGTAGACTTCGATCTTCAGCTCGTCACCCTCAAAGGTGAAATCGAAATACTGCTCGTTGCAGGTCTCGACCATCCGGAGCGTCAGCTTCAGCACATTGTCGGACACCCACTCGGCGCTCGCAAGCGCGATCGAAGCGAGGCCGTCGACGGTGTTTTCCTTGCGGGAGCCGTCCATTGCGGCGACGATCTTCTTCTCCCCGTCTTCCGGATTACGGACCGTATCGAAGGTCACGCCATGCGGGTCAAACGAGATCAGAAGCTTCCTGCCGCCGTCGGTCTTCGCGTCGCGGATGAAGGGATTGACCTGCTTGAACGCAAGGTATCCTTCCTTCACATCGTACCATCCGGCCACGGAATCCTGCAGCGGGGAAACCGGCGAACGCTTCGGCCGCGGAAGCGCGAGCATCGACATGCGGCGTGCAAGGTGCGCGGAAGCGGCCTCGTTCTCGGGAAGCGCTGTCACAGACGGATCCGGAAGGCTGTAGTACCACTCCCAGATCGTATCCAAAGCCTTCTGGGGCATTACACCGCCGGTCGAGCCGGAAGCGTTCTCTGTGATCGCAAGGATCATATTGTACTTCGGGAATACGATCGTGAACTGGCCCATCGCGCCGTCCGCGCGGTAGACGCCTTCGGGACGGCACATCCAGATCTGGAAGCCGTAGCCGACAAAGTTGTCCTCCGCCGGAGGATTCACAGCGCGCTCAGTCGCGGATTCGTTCTGGAGAGAAGTCGCAAGCTTCACATACTCTTCGCTCAGGATGCGTTCGCCTTCCCACATGCCGCCGTCCGCATATACTTTCATCAGGCGGAGGTTGTCCTCGGTCGTCGCATACAGTCCGCCGCCGCCCATTTCCATGCCGTCTTCCATGCAGATGCACTTCAGGTTCGCAGCGTCGATGCCGATCTTGTCGAAAAGTCTGGGCTTCAGATAGTCAATTAAGCCGAGTCCGGTTTTCTCGCGGACCATGGCGCCGAGAAGCGTGGAGCCGGTCGAGTTGTACATAAAAGCGGTGCCGGGTTTGTGTACGACCGGGGTCGCCAGGAACTGCTCGATCCAGTCGACGCCGTTAAAAGGCATTTTCTCCATGCCGCAGCCCATGCAGAGCACATCGCGGACCGTGAGAAGCTTCAGGTTTTCAGACGGATCCTTCGGCGCCTTATCCGGGAAGATGTCAATCACCCGCTCGTCGAGCCGGAGGATGCCTTCCGTAACCGCGATGCCGACCGCTGTCGCCGCGTAAGTCTTGGTGTGCGACTGCAGACCGTGGATCAGGCCCGGCGCATACGGCGCCCACCAGCCTTCTGCGAATACTTTCGAATCACGCATGATCATCAGGCCGTGGGGTTCGGTCCAGCCTTCCTCGAAGCGGTCCAGAAGCTTTTCAATGGACTCCGACGGAATGCCGACGGATTCCGGGGTGCAGCGTTCAAATTCTTTTCGCATAATGTTTCGTCTCCTTTATGATAAAACTCTGATTTTCCAAAATAAGCGCTCTTCAGCCGATTCGTTCTTCGCTTTCCGGGTCGAACAAAAAAGCTTCCCCGATCTCCGGCCGGATCCACAGCTCCTGACCGGGAAGAGACCCGGCGCCTTCCTCGTCCGCCCGGACGACAACGCGGATTTCCTGTGCGTTTTCCGCTTTCCCGGTTTCCTGCAGCACAAGATGCGTTTCTTTGCCGACGACTTCCCTCAGGAGCACGGTGCAGAGGATTCGGTCATCTTTTTCCTGATCCGCCTCCCGGTATACCGAAAAATGCACCGGCCGGATGCCTGCGATCACCGGCCCGCCAGGGAATTCCTTCGGCAGTGCCGGGCAGGGGTAATCCCTCGACAGAAGCCGCAGGATACAGCCCTTTTCGTCCCGGACGATACAGGCGTCCGAAAAAAGGTTGATCTCCGGGAAACCGATCATCGACGCCGCGTCCGTATCGCTGGGATTCCGGTAAATTTCCGCCGGTGTTCCCTCCTGCACAATCATACCGTCTTTCATGACGACGAGCTTTGTCGCAAGCGACATTGCTTCCTGCATGTCATGCGTGACATAGATAAATGTCGAACCGAGTTCCTGGTGAATTTTCTTGATCATAACACGCAGCTTCATCCGAAGCGGCGCGTCAAGATTTGAAAAAGGTTCATCCATCAGGAAGATTTTCGGCCGCTTGATTAGCGCCCGTCCGATCGCGGTCCGCTGCATTTCGCCGCCGGAAAGCGATGCCGGCTTTTCGCGGCGCACTTTCTGAAGCTCCAGAAGCCGGATCATGAGATCCGTCCGTCTCTCCACTTCTTCCCTGGGAATATGGAGGTTTTTGAGGGGAAAAGCGATGTTTTCTTCGACCGTGAAATGCGGATAGAGAGAGTACTCCTGGAAAACCATTGACAGGTCCCGAAGCTCGGGCATGACGCCCTCCTGGTCCTCGCCGTCAATGAGAAGTTCTCCGGCCGTCACATCCTCAAGCCCCGCGATCATCCTGAGGACCGTACTTTTTCCGCAGCCCGAGGGCCCGTACAGGACGACGAATTCGCCCGGCTCGACCGACAGGCTGTACTGCTGCACCGCAACAACGCCCTCATTGGTAAGATAAGGCATCCTGCGCTGCATGTCCAGCATTTTCCTGGCCTTTTTCCGGTCGAATAAATGCTTCTTCACATTGACAAAGGGGTAGATTTTTACGACATCCCGCAGTTCAAGCTGAGCCATTATTTTCTGTCCCCCTCATCACTTCGAAACAGTTCGTCCCACTCGGTTGCCGTGAGTTCCGCAGGCGCTTCCTCCGGGTCCTCCGTCTTCTCCGGTTCCGTATATCCGTTTGCCGTGAGATATTTCTGGATCATCCGTTCCCAGCTTCCGCGGAAAATATCCATGTACAGCCCCGGAAGCAGAAGGAGCAGGATCGGATAATAGTCCGCAAGGAAAATGACTGCGGCGAGCACGATGATCATCAGAACCGTCCGCAGGATGTTCCGGCTCGAAAAATAAGCCGTAAGCTGAAGAATCACGCCCAGCGTTCCGTCAAAACGCGCGAACATGACCGGAAGGTAAATCACAAGCGCAAGCCAGATTAAGGCGAGCGGAACGCCGATGAAGAAGTACACCATCGCAAAGCTGCTCTTCCCGTAGTTTGCATAGCCGAAATATAGGTCAAAAAACAGGATTGCGCCGCTTGCGGCAACAATAAGGGATAATAGGATACCCTTTTTGAAGTTCTCCTTAAAAGCCCCGAAAAACGCCTTTGTGACGCCGTCTCCGGTTCCGTTCACCACCTTCGCCACCGTATAGTACATAGCGGAAGTGGAAGTCATAATCGTGATGACGGGAATACAGGAGAGCGCCCAGTACAGACTCACCAGGATCAGATTCGCGATTTTGATGAGTATCCGGATGACCGGATTGCTGTACTTAAAGGCGCCCATGTTTTTTCTCCAGTTGTGATGGGATTCCTCCGCTCAGCCGCAATGTCAGACACGTTTCTGTCATCCCGGACGCAGTCGGAGGATCTTCCTGACTTTCTGTATTATCCCTTAACGCCGCCGACGACCATACCTTTCACGAGTTCCTTCTGGATGAAGGGGTAGACCATCAGGATCGGCAGGATTGCGATCATTGCGATTGCCATTCTCGCGCCTTCCGTCGGGAAGGACATCGTCGCGAGCTGTGCGGATTCCATACCGTAGCTGGAACTCTTAAGGTAAGCGATATCATTCATCAGCTTCATCAGGTATACCTGAACGGAATACATCTTGGAATCGCTGATGTAATAAAGGCCGTTGGTCCAGTTGTTCCAGTAGCCGAGCGCTGCGAACAGGCCGATCGTCGTCATAACGGGCTTACTGAGCGGCACCATGATGCCGGTGTAGATCCTAAGGTCGTTTGCTCCGTCGATACGCGCGGCTTCAATAATCGCATAAGGAATGTTTGCCGCATAGTAGTTACGGACCATCAGGACATTCATACCGCCCATCAGAAGGCCGGGAACGAGAAGCGCCCAGATCGTATTCTTGATCATGAAGATACGCGTCCAGACGATGTAGCTCGCGGTTAAGCCGCCGTTGAACAGGAGCGTGAAGAACAGGATGAACGCAAAAATGTTCCGATGCTTGAAATCCTGTCTGGATAAGGGATACGCAAACAGCGATGTCAGCACGAGATTCACCGCGGTTCCGACAACTGTCGTAATAATGGTGATCAGGTAGCAGCGGCCGATCGTAATGCGCTTCGCCCACAGGTACTTATACGCCGCAAAGGAGAATTCCTTCGGGAAGAACTGATATCCGTTGGCCGCGAGCGTCGCTTCCGAAGAAATCGAAATCGCGAGCATCAGAAAGAACGGAATGATGCTGTAAATCGCCAAAAGGATCAGAAGAACCATCGCCGTATAATGGAAGCCCTTCTCCGGAATGTGTTTCGATTTTTTGACATAAACTTTTTCCATTGAATCCGACCTCCTTTCCTAGAACAGCGCACTCTGCGGATCGATCTTGCGGACTACCAGGTTCGACACCAGAACCAGCAGGAAACCGATGACCGCCTGGAATACGGATGCCGCCGAGGACATGCCGACGTTGTTCATCTCCATCAGGGCCCGGTAAACATAAGTGTCGATCGTCTGTGTTGTTTTGTAGAGACGTCCGCTGTTCAGCGTAACCTGATAGAACAGACCGAAGTCGGAGTTGAAGATACGGCCGATTGAGAGAAGCAGAAGAAGGATGATCATCGGCTTCAGCATCGGAAGCGTGATATAGATGATCTGCTTCATCTTCCCGGCGCCGTCGATTCGGGCCGCCTCGTACATTGATTTATCTATGCCGCCGATCGACGCCATGTAGATAATCGAGCTTTGTCCTGCACTCTGCCAGAAATGGACGATTGTCAGGATGACGGGCCAGTAACTCGCTTTCGTATAGAAGTTGGTCTTGGTCCCCATGATCTGGTTGATAAAGCCGTAGTTCGTGCTCAAAAATCCGTATACGATATAGGACAGGATAACCGCGGAAATCATGGATGGGAAGCAGATGATCGGCTGGATCACTTTTGCAATCTTCCGCTCCGAAATCTCCGCCATGAAAATCGCGATTGTCACTGCGATCACAAGACCCATCGCAATCCAGGCCAGATTATACAGAATGGTGTTCCGGATCATCAGGAAAGCGTCCTTAGTGGCAAAGAGGAATTCGAAATTCTTCAGGCCGACCCAGGGGCTCTTGAACACGCCGATCGAGAAATTAACGTTTTTAAATGCAATCAGGATGCCGAACATCGGCAGGTAGTTGTTGCAGATCAGATAGATAAAGCCGGGCAGCATCATCAGGTAAAGCGGCAGATAGACATTAAATGTCGCTCTGGCGCTTTTTTTATTCCTTTGAGCCAGGAGTCCGTCATATGCCGATACTGCAGGCGGATTATTCTTAGCCATGACTATTCCCTTTCTCAATTCTGAATAGTACGGGATGCGGCTTATTCGGCCGCATCCCGGGGATTTACTGGCTTAGCAGTCGGTTATTTGCCGTTTTCAGCAAGCCACTTATCCAGCTGAGCCTGATAGTCGGCAACAATGTCGTTAATGCCGGCAGCTTCAAGGTCTGCCAGGAATTCCGGAAGCACTTCGTCCGGATTCTCTTCACCGTAGGTAAGCGTGGTGTTGTACTGGTTGACAACGTTCGCGACAGCCGCTACCTGGGTCTGTACATTCTCGGTAGACGGTGTGAAGCCGAACTGTCTCGGATACCAGGACTGATCCATCAGGTCTTTCATGAACTGCTTGTCG
>CACYBV010000290.1 GCA_902772745.1 uncultured Eubacteriales bacterium | reverse complement strand
TTTTCAAAATAGATGTCCAGAAGCAGATCGTAACTGACGACGGCCGGATCGTACTCCAGCGCGATCGTCTCCCTGTGGCCGGTTTTCTGTGCCTTGACGTCGTAGTAGGACGGATTTTCCTCGTCGCCGCCGCAGTAGCCGCAGGTAACATTTTCCACCCCGTACAGCTGGTAGATCGGTGTCACGCACCAGAAGCATCCGCCCGCGAAATATGCCTGCATCCTTCCTTTCCTCCTCTTAGCTCATCATTCCATAGATGCAGTATAACATAATTCAGAAAGAAAGCATAGCGGAAAATCCGTCATTTCTGGAAACTGTACGAACAGAGCACATACTCCCCCCGGGAATCATGGACAGGCCTCCGTCTGCCGCCGGGGAAACTGCAGGAAACTTCAGCCAACCCCAACCGCAAACACGGCGAGAAGACTCGCGATGATGTTTGTGAGCGCGCCCATCAGAAATTCCCGGAGCGTATGCCTCCCGCTCGTAACCGAGGCCCACAGAGAAAGCCCCCACAGCATCAGGCAGGGGAGCAGGCTTTTCGGGCCGATCAGAAGGAAACTCGCCAGCATCGGACCGGAAACCGCACAGCTGTGGCCGCTCGCACGGGTCCCGAGAACTTTGTTGAACAGGATCAGCATGACCACGGAAAACACATAAATCAGCGTGATCAGCCGGTATTGATCCGACCTTCCGGGAAGGAAGCTGTACAGAAAGCTCAGAAGGTATCCGACCGCCGAGAATACAAAGGCAAGATTCCGCTGCCCTTCCCTCCCTTTCTTTCTGAGCGCCGGAAGCAGCATGGATACCGGGTACGCGAGCACCGGGAAGAGGGCAATGCCGAACACCGCTGCCCAGAAATCCGTCTCATAAACAAATGTCCCGGTCGGAAAACAATACAGCGCAATAAAGAAAAGAATCGCCATGACCGGAGGAATCATAATTTTCCGTATCAGCACTGCCAAACGATAAGACCCACTTTTTGTCATCATCTTGTATTCCTTTCGCGTTATCTAATCTTCAATATTAGATTAACACATTTCTGTGATTACGTCAAGCGCGTTTTTTATCTTTCTGCTTGCTTTTTTGCAAGTTTGTGCTATGATTGGATTATGAGGACTTTCCTTTCCGTCATCCAGAGGTTCAGGGAATCAATGAGCATCTGAATCTCTGATTCGGATTACGCGGGCATATGCAGAACCGGATCCTTTCTCATCAGCGAAAAAAACGAGGGATGTTCCGGTTTGCCTCCGCTTCCGCATGGCAAAAGGGGACCTGTTCACATACAGGCTGTAAAGGCTTCTTATGGGAGGTGCATGATGCAGTACGATAAAGATCTGATTGCCGGAAAACTTCGGCGCTGGGAAAAATATATGGACGAATACCGTCTCCCGGACTGGGACGATATCCCGAATTTCGGCCTGTACATGGAGCAGGTCGTAGTGCTCCTGTCCGAATATCTGGATTATCTTCCGCCGGAATTAAAAAAGGAGCAGTTCATCACTGCCGCCACAATCAACAACTATGTCCGCAAGGAAATCATGCCCGAACCTATAAAGAAACGTTACTACCGCCTGCATATCGCGTACCTGATCATCATCTGCACGCTGAAGCAGAGCCTCAGCATCCAGACGCTGCAGACCGTGATCCCGATGGGCCTCACAGAAAAAGAGCTCAAAACGCTTTACAATAATTTTGCCGAGCGCCAGCGCAGGACCGCCGTTTATTTCGTCGAGCAGGTCCGGCTCGCCGCCGCCAACATCCTCGACCACGAAGCCGACCCCGAAAACGGCATCGCCGTGAATGACACTTCCGACCTGATCATCTCCTCCGCAATCGCCAGCTCCTTTACAAAGCTTCTGGCCGAAAAGCTCCTGCTCCTCAACGGAAAAACCATCGAAGACGGCGGGGACATCCTTGTGAAGCATAAGAAATAAGTCTACGGAAGCCGGAAACGGCGGCAAAACAGACAGGGTTTCCTCTGTCGGATTTGCCGCCGTTTCCGGCTTTATATGTTTTCCCGGGGGAATTATATATTTACTCGACATCCCTCGTCGCGATCATGTCGATCCCGGTGCCGGCGACATTGGCCTTCACAATATCTCCAATGTGCACGGGAGCCGTGACTGTGATCTTTTTGATGTCGGAAACGACGTCGAAAATCTTTCCTTTCGGTATGTCCGACGCGGTCTTGACGGAAACCATTGCCATACCGGACTTTGCGCCGCTGACGGGTACGGAGGATGTGACGATCCGGGTCGGATTCGTGACTTCCTTGCGGCCGTAGGCATCGCCCCGGGGGCAGGTGTTGCCGGTGACGGAGATGACCGATCCGTCGTCACCGAGCGTGACAGTCAAAGGGCAGCCCATCGGGCAGTTAATGCAGATCAGATTTCTCTCTTCCATCTTCAGGCCTCCTCTACCCGGATCGTGATGCGCGAAGTCTCGCCGTGCTTTTCAAACATCGATTTCTTCAGCACCAGCTCTTCCATCTCGCCCGGCGCCATGACCTGGCGGCGGCGGTGCAGAACCCGCTCATCATCGAGATACAGGTCGACAAAACGGTTTTTCATGACAGCGCCGACGCGGAAACGAATCGTCACGGCATCACCCATTTTCGCAGGATCCAGCGTCGCCGGAACCGTATAGCGCGGGCCGCCCGCAAACTCCAGCGGAATCTCATGCGACCGGTCCTCGACAAGATCGCCGCGGACATAGGCCGCCGCATTCCTTCCGGCCGCAGCCGCCTCCTCGGAGACATAGTCAACAAGGTCATGTACGTGAAGCACATTTCCTGCGGCAAACACGCCGGGGATCGAAGTTTCGAGGCTTTCGTTCACGACAGGACCGTTCGTGACCGGAGAAAGCGCAACGCCTGCCTGACGCGAAAGTTCATTTTCCGGAAGCAGCCCGCAGGACAGAAGAAGCGTGTCGCAGCTGTAGAACTCTTCCGTCCCCGGGATCGGCTTGTTCCGGGAATCCACTTCGGCGATCGTGACGCCCGTGACCCGGTCCTTCCCCTGGATATCGACAACCGTATGCGACAGTTTCAGCGGTATGCCGAAGTCGTCGAGGCACTGCACGATGTTCCGCTTCAGGCCGCCGCTGTAGGGCATGAGCTCCGCGACTACCTTGACTTTTGCGCCTTCGAGAGTCATCCGGCGCGCCATGATAAGGCCGATATCGCCGGAGCCTAAGATCACGACCTCGCGGCCGGGCATAAAGCCTTCGATATTAACGAGCCGCTGCGCCGTACCCGCAGAGTAAATGCCCGCCGGACGGTAGCCGGGGATATTCAGCGCGCCTCTCGAGCGCTCCCTGCAGCCCATCGCGAGGACCACGGCGCCGGCCTCGATTGTAAACATCCCGTCTGTGCGGTTCATCGCGGTCACGACCTTTTCCGGGGAAATATCCATAACCATGGTGTTCAGTTTGCAGGCGATCCCGCGCGCTTCCACCTGGTCTTCAAACCGTTTCGCGTATTCGGGGCCGGTGAGCTCCTCCTTGAAGGTATGGAGCCCGAAGCCGTTGTGAATGCACTGGTTCAGGATCCCGCCGAGCATGCTGTCACGCTCAAGGATCAGGATGCTGCGCTCTCCCGCATCATAGGCCGCCGCTGCTGCGGCAAGTCCGGCAGGGCCGCCGCCGACAATCACGATATTGACTTTTTCCATCTTTTAGCGTCCCTCCCTTTATTCGATGCTGTCCTTCAGGATTCCGACGATGATCGGCGAATCCGGACCCTTTTTCGTAATCTCCGAGAGATCCTTCCCGAGTTCCCGCGCGAGGATTTCCATCACACGCGGCGAGCAGAAACCGGCCTGGCATCTTCCCATGCCCGCGCGTACCCGGCGCTTCACGCCGTCCAGAGTCGTCGCGCCGAGCGGCCGGCGGATCGCGTCAAGGATTTCACCCTCGGAAACACTCTCGCAGCGGCAGATAATCTGTCCATAGGCGGGCTCCTTTTTGATCAGGTCGTTCCGCTCTTCGATGCCGAGTTCCGAAGCTTTCACGATCCCCTTCCGCTCCGGGACAAAATCCGGATCCAGGGGAAGCGCCAGCCGCTCTGCGATCCTGTCGGAAACGTCCTCGCCGATCGCTGGGGCCGAGGAAAGGCCGGGGGATTCAATGCCCGCGCAGTCGAAGAAGCCCGGGTGTTCTGTAAGTTCCCCGATCACGAATTCATGGCCGTCCTCATGGGCGCGAAGACCCGCGAAGGAAGTAATTGTCTGGCGCGTCGGAACATTCTTCACGGCGAGTGCGGACTTTTCCATCACTTCCTGAAGGCCCGCTGCCGTCGTGTTCACGCCTTCGGGGTCGTCAATGTCGTTTGCGGTCGGCCCGACCAGGATGTTCTTATGAACGGTCGGCGTCACGAGAACGCCTTTTCCGTACTTTCCCGGCAGCTGGAAGATGGTATGCGTCACATGCCCGTAAGCCGTATGGTCGAGAAGCAGGTATTCGCCCTTACGAGGCGTGATATGGATCTTCTTTTCCGCGAGCTGGTTGTGGAAAAGGTCCGCGAAAACGCCGGCCGCGTTCACGACGGCGCGGGCAGTGAAATCGCCCTGATCCGTCGATACCGAAAATCCGCCGCCCGGAAGCGGGG
>CACYBV010000289.1 GCA_902772745.1 uncultured Eubacteriales bacterium | reverse complement strand
TGCCAAAGTGTTGCCACAGGGGAATCTCGATATCAAAAAACCCTTATTTTATGCGGAACACAGAGATTTGAAATGTCATTCGAATTCGATCGTTGCCACGGGTTTCTCCGAGATATCCCATAAACAGCGATTTATTCCCGGAATTTTCACAATCTGATCCCGCATCCTGCACAGCACGTCAAAGGGAATCTCCGGAACGGTCGCGGTGACGGCGTCGACGGTGTTGACGGCACGGATGATGGCGGCCCAGCCCATGTAGCGCTGGCCCTGGCCGTCGACATACTTGATGCCGGTCGACTGGAAGTCGGGGATCACACAGAAATACTGCCACGGAGTTTCGGGAAGTTTGCCGATCTCTTCGCGGACGATGGCGTCGGCTTCACGGAGCGCTTCGAGACGGTCTCTCGTGATCGCGCCGACACAGCGGACACCGAGACCCGGGCCCGGGAAGGGCTGGCGGTAAACCATGCTGTCCGGGAGACCGAGCGCCTTTCCGACAACGCGGACTTCGTCCTTATAGAGGAGTTTCACGGGCTCGACAAGTTCGAAGTTGAGCTCTTCGGGGAGGCCGCCGACATTGTGGTGCGCCTTCACGCCGACAGACTCGAGGATGTCAGGGTAGATCGTTCCCTGGCCCAGGAATTCAATGTTTTCGAGTTTCTTCGCTTCTTCGGCGAAAACGTCGATGAATTCCTTGCCGATGATCTTGCGCTTCTGCTCCGGATCGGAAACACCCGCAAGCTTGTCGAGGAAGCGGTCGACGGCGTCGACATAGATCAGGTTCGCGCCGAGTTCCTCACGGAAAACGCGGATGACCTGCTCCGGCTCGCCCTTCCGGAGAAGACCGTGATTCACGTGAACGCAGACGAGCTGGTCGCCGACTGCTTTGATGAGGAGCGCCGCAACGACGGAGGAATCCACACCGCCGGAAAGCGCGAGAAGCACCTTTTTGTCACCGATCTGAGCTCTCAGCGCGGCAATCTGTTCATCGATAAACGCCTCAGCAAGTTCGGGCGTCGTAATGCGTTCCATGGTTTCGGGACGTTTGTTCGGATCCATTCGTTTACCCCTCTTATATACTGAAATGTAGTGTTTATCGCCCCTCCGGGCGGGAAGATTTCCGCGAAAAATCCGGCGGAAGAATCCGGTAATTCCAGCGGAACTTCATATCGGAATTATAGCATCCGGCGGCTTTTGCCGCAAGTATTTTGAAAAGCCGCACATGTAAAAATTGTGCGGCTTTCCGGTGAAATTGTACTGCATGTTGACGAAATGACAGGGTTTTCGCACCTGAAATTCATTTACTTCCCCATCATCCGAAGAAGCGCCGGAATTGTCGCTTCGAAATCTACGCCGTAGCCGGGTTTATCGGGATTTCTCAGCGTTTCCTCGATCGTGAGTGCGGTGTAATCCGCGGCGATCCGGAAGGCGTCAAGAAGCGGCATGCCCTGCACTGCGGCGCCGACAGCCACGCTCGAGAAGAGGTCCCCGGTTCCGTGGTAGGAAGCGTCCACGCGGTCGTTCTGATAAATAAATGTCTTTCCGCTCAGGCTGTCCAGACCGTAAATCCCGGTCTTCCCCGGCGAAAGTGAGACGCCGGTCAGGACGACAGTCTTCGCGCCGAGCTTCCGGAGGCGCGAAAGGAGCTCCAGGATATATGCCTCATCATAGCTTTCCCTGTATTGTGTCCCGGTCATGAAGCAGGCCTCGGTGATATTCGGAACAATGATATCCGCTTCCGCGCACAGGCCCGCATTCAGTTTCGCATAGGACAGGTCGAAAGCAGCGTAAAGCTTTCCGTTGTCCGCCATGACGGGGTCGATAAAGACCATCGTGTCCGGAGTCCTGAACATCCGGAAAATCTCTTTTGTGATCTCGATCTCTTCGGGCGAGCCGAGATATCCGGTATAGATGGCGTCAAATGTGATGCCCTCGCTTTTCCAGTGCGATACGATCGGCAGCAGCTGGTCCTGCAGGTCCTTCACGGTGAAATTTTTAAACATGGTATGCGTTGAAAGCACAGCGGTCGGAAGGATGACTGTTTCCACGCCCATCGCCGAAATCACCGGGAGCGCAATCGTCAGCGAGCATTTGCCGAAGCAGGAAATGTCCTGGATGGTGAGAATCCTTTTCATGATGCCTGATCCTTTCGGTAGAATTACTTCCTGCTATTATAAACCATTCTGATCTGATTGTAATATCCAGTTTGATTTTTTCTTATATGGTCAGATTGCTGACATCTTACTCCACGCTCTTCAGGGATTCGACCATGTCGATCTTACGAAGCCGGAAGAACATGATGAAATTCACGAAAAATGCAAATCCCAGCGTCAGGAGGATACTCATGCCGTAGCTTTTCAGATGCACGACGCGTCCAAACATGATCGCATCCACTTCAACGGTCTGGATCGTGAATGCGTGCAGCCAGTGTCCGAGAAGGATTCCGACGGCAATCCCGAAAAATGTCAGAAGGATGTTTTCCCGGTAAACATAGGCCGCAAGTTCCCCGTCGTAATATCCAAGGACCCTGAGCGTTGCGAGTTCCCGGACTCTTTCCGTGATGTTAATGTTGTTGAGATTATAAAGCACCACGAACGCAAGAAGTCCCGCGGAAATGATCAGCACGAGAATCACGAGGTCCAGACTCTGAAGCATGTCCCGGATAAGGTCTTTCGAAGAACCCATCTTGGCAATTCCGAGCACATTCTTTTTCTTCAGCAGCTGTTCCGATACCGGATCGATCAGGGATTCATCTCTCAGCCGGAAAAACACAACATTTTCCTGCGCTTCCCGGCCGAAGGTTTTCACATAGTAATCCGGCGTCATGTAAACATACTGGTAAACATAGTTTTCGACGATCCCCGCGACCGTAACATTCCGCGAAGTGAATTCATCCTCTTTCAGCCGGAACGTATCGCCGGCTGAAAGGGACAGCTGCCGTGCAAGTTTTTCCGTAATGAGCACGCCTTCATTCGTGAGAGTCCGTGCTGCACCGCTCTTCCGGTCACGGAGCGAGAACAGCTCCATGAAGATCTCCGGATCCTCCGGGACGACCAGGTTGACTTCTTTCGTGACCCTGGAGGCCGTCGCGTCCGTCTGTTTTGCAAGCGCCGGAAAGGCGGCGGAAATCTCCTCCATATCCCGGATTTCCCGCATCAGACTTGAAACTGCCCCATCGTCCGCATCTTCCGAAAGAGCCGCTGTTCCGTCATAGCGCCACAGGTCGCCGAACTGTTTGTCGATGACGACGAAGATCGAGTCCCGGAGTCCGAAACCGACGATCAGAAGCGCCATGCAGGCACCGATTCCGAACACTGTCATAAACAGACGTTTTTTGTATCGGAACAGGTTCCGAAGCGTCGATTTCTGGCTGAACCTGAGATGCTTCCAGATGAAAGTGATCCGCTCAAGAAAGATTCTCCGTCCGAGTTTCGGAGCGGCGGGACGCATCAGCGATGCCGGGGTCTTTTTGATCGAGCGGATACAGGAGAACAGCGCCGCGCCGACGGTGCAGACGACTGCGGCCACAGTCGCGGCAATTCCATAGGACAGGCGGTAGGGAATCGCGATGACCTGCAGGTTGGTATACAGAATGCGGTAGGTCTTGATAATAACGTAGGGAAGGGTCTTTTCTCCGACAAGGATCCCGAGAACACTTCCCGTCAGCGTGGCCGACAGCGCATAGAAGACATATTTCGCCGCAACCTGCGAAGTCCGGTAGCCGAGCGCCAGCATCGTTCCGATCTCTGTCCGCTTCTCTTCGACCATCCGCGTCATGGTAGCAAGACTCACGAGCGCCGCCACGAGGAAGAAGATGACGGGGAACACTTTTCCGAGTGCGCCGATCCGCCCCGCGTCGCTGTCAAGCGCCGTATAGGAGGAAACCGTATCTCGCCCGAGAACATACCATTCCGGGTCTTTCACCTCTGCGATCTCTGCCTCTCCGTCTTCGATTTTCAAAAGCGCTTCGGAAAGCTTTTCTTCCGCATCGATTCTTTCTGTTTCAAATTCCCGCTCGGCGGCTTTCAGTCTCAGACTCTGTCTCCGGAAATTTTTACCGCCCCGGCGGAATTCCTGCAGGCCGCTCCGGTATTCGATTTTTCCTTCCCGAAGCGCCTGTTCGCCTTCTGCGATTTTCTCGCGGGTTTTCGTAAGCTGCGCCTGTCTGACGCTGAGTCCGACCCGTTCGGAAATAAGCGCTGTCTGCGCCGAGGAATCGGGCTTCGGATGCCAGGAGAGTTCCGTTTCCGCCTGTGAAAGCTCCCGGTTCAGCGTATCCAGTTCTTCCCGGAGCTCTGAAAGCGCCGCTGTACGGGCTTCGGATTCCGGAAGTCCTTCCGTGATACGGATTTCCAGTTCCTTAGCCCTGACTTCACGCTTTTTCGTATCATATGCGGTTTTTGCGGCCGCCCAGGCTCTTCTCTGGGCCTGGTAGTTCTGCTCACGCCAGGAAATCGATGCTTCCAGGGCCGCGATTTCAGCTTCTTCCGCGGCAAGACTGTCCTTCGCTTCCCGGAGCGCGGCCTCGTTTTCCGTGATTTTCGTCCTTGCGTCTTCGATCTTTTTCCGGCCTTTTTGGAGCTCCGAAAGCCCGTCCTCAAGCTTTTTCTCCGCTTCTGCAAAGGCCTCTTCCGCTTCCGCAAACTTCTCATCCGCCTCTTCGCGGGCTTTTGCATAGTCCTGTTTTCCCTGTTCGAGTTCGCGTTTTGTATCCCCGAGGAGTTCCTCCATGCGGACCTCAATACGGCCCGTGATGATCTGGTCGATCGCGTCCGTGATTTCGGAAAGCCGGTCGTCATATGCTTTCGAAGTATACAGAAGTTCCCGGAGATCATCCGATCGGAGATATGCCTGTGTATGAACAGAAAGACAGAATTCTTCGGGCTCTACAAACACAAAGCCCGTGACCGCTCCGTTTCCGACCGCCGTCGACCCGCGTTCAAAATCGAGGTAATACGGACTTGTGCAGGTCCCGACAACCGTATATACAGATCGCTTCAGGCTGTCGGAAAGCGGGTCTTTTGTCCCGCTCTGAAAATGCAGGTCCGAACCGATGCTGATCTCGGTCACCAGCGGAAGCTGCGAATCTACGAGACATTCGCCGGGCTTTTCCGGAAGCCGGCCTTCGACCAGGGTAATCCGGTTCAGGTCTTTCGTCAGGGAAGCCACATGAAGCACGCTCTGCTTCTCGTGCGCGCCTTCAAGGACGTCAACAGAATATTCTCCTTCCACGGCGCTGACCCCGGGGACTTCGGAAAGCGCCTCAAGGTCCCCCTCCGTCAGCCCATACGAACAGAGCACCCGGATGTCCATGAAATCAGCCGCATCGGCCATCATGTCCATCGACAGGCGCATATCCGGTTCGGATGCACGCACGCCCGTGAAAAAAGCGACGCCGAGCATCACGATGAATAAAATGGAAAGGTAGCGGTTCAGGCTTTTTCGGATTTCCCTCCCGAGCTCCTTCCTGAGGCTTTTTTTCATCGTTTTACCATTCCAAAGCTTCCGCCGGAAGCGGGTTTTCATTCAGTTCTTCCCGGGCAACCTGACCGTTTCTTATGTGGATGACTTTGTCCGCCATATCGGCGATCGCTGAATTATGCGTGATCACAATGACGGTCATCCCGTGTTCGCGGCAGGTTTTATGAAGGAGCGCGAGAATGGATTTGCCGGTCTCATAATCCAGAGCGCCGGTCGGTTCGTCGCAGAGCAGAAGCTTCGGGTTTTTCGCGAGCGCACGGGCAATCGATACCCGCTGCTGCTCGCCGCCGGAAAGCTGCGCCGGGAAATTGTCGGCGCGGTCCGCGAGTCCCACATCGGAAAGCACTTTGCGTGCATCAAGGTGATCCCTGCAGATCTCCACTGCCAGCTCCACATTCTCGAGGGCGGTCAGGTTCTGTACAAGATTATAGAACTGGAAGACAAAGCCGATGTCTTCCCTGCGGTATTTCGCCAGCCCCCGCGAATCAAAGGCGCTGATATCCGCCCCGTCCACAAAAACATGTCCGGAGCTTGCGGTATCCATACCGCCGAGGATGTTTAAGACCGTGGTTTTTCCCGCGCCGGAAGGCCCGACGATCACAACGAACTGGCCTTTTTTGATCGTAAAGGCCATCCGGTCGACCGCGGTGATTTTCACCTCGCCCATGCGGTAGATTTTGCTGACTGACCGAAGTTCGACAAATTCACTCATAGTTTTATTCCACAGTGACGGATTTCGCCAGATTCCGTGGTTTGTCCACATCAAGGCCTTTTGAGACTGCCACATAATAGCCCATCAGCTGCAACGGAATCACCGC
>CACYBV010000288.1 GCA_902772745.1 uncultured Eubacteriales bacterium | reverse complement strand
TAGTCGTTCAAAAAGGACAGCATATACTCCTCCGTCAGTCTTCTTTTGATATCTACTATACACAATTTCGCGAAAAATGCAAACGAATTTTATGAGAGATACCGTTTCGTTTTACCCCGTCCGGTTCCGCAACAGTATATTGCGGATTCACCTCTTTACTTGACAAAAAGGGACGGAGCACGTAAAATAAAATAGCCGATACGGCAAAGACAGGAAAGAAGGTGTTTTTATGGCATTGAAGGATCAGTGGAAAGAAACCGGTAAAAATATGGGGGAGGCCTTCTCCGGCCTCGGAAAAAACATCGTGCGCGTCGTCAGGGACGGCGTCGACAAGGCGACCGACTGGGCGGACAAGGATGAAAACAAGCTGCCCGAGGGTGAAAAGGAAAGCACCGTTTTCAATGACGGGTCCTGGCGCGAAACCGGAAAGGATTTCGGCGAAGCCTTCTCCGGCCTCGGTAAATCCCTGTTAAATTCCGCGAAGGCCGGCAAGGAAAAGGCTGAAGACTGGGCGGACAGCAGGAAAGAAGACGCGGGCGAGGAAGCGGAAGCTGCTTTGGAAAAAGCAGAGGACGTGAAGGAAGCAGCCGAGGAAAAAATCGAGGATCTCAAAGGCTGATTCTCCCATATCATCCGTAAAAAAGAGGGGTTCACAGCCCCTCTTTTTCTATAGTTTATGCTCCTCACGAAGATGTTCGCGGAGTTTGTCAAAGGTTTCTTCGGAAAGGTCATGTTCGATCCTGCAGGCATCATTCTCCGCGGTTTCCGGACAGACGCCGATCGAGATGAAGAATCTTGTAAGGAGCCGGTGGCGTTCTCCCATCTTCTGCGCGATTTCTTCCCCCTTCGGCAAAAGAAGTACCTGACCGCCGTCCCCGATCTCTATGTAACCGCTCTCCCGGAGCTTTTTCATCGCGATGCTGACGCTCGGTTTCGAGAAGCCCAGTTCGTTCGCAATGTCAATGGAACGGACAAAGCCGCTTTTTTCCCGCAGGAACAGGATCGTTTCAAGATAGTCTTCAGCTGATTTGTAAATATTCATGATCTCACCTCAAGCCTGTGTTCACTGGACACTGAACAGGATTTCTCCATAGGTCGGGAACGGCCAGTATTTTTTCGGCGTATAGCGTTCCGCTTCGTCACAGTCCTCCCGAAGGAGCAGCATTTCCGAAAAGACCTTATCCCGGACGACCCTGGATTTCTCCATCACATCCGAAATACCGGATGACTCCCGCACTCCCTCTTCGAGAAGGTCTGTTTTATCGCTGATTGTCCGAAGCAGCGCTGAAAGCTTTGCCGAAAGTTTCTTTTCGTAATCATTCGGAATTCCGACCATTTCCTTTTCCCTTGTGGAACGCGCGAGCTCCAGGGAAGCAGTTTCCACTGCGGGCAGGATTTCCCGGCGCACCATGTCGATCATCGTATTCGCTTCGATCGCGATCGTCTTGCAGTAATTGTCGAGGCGGATCTCGCAGCGCGAACGGACTTCGTTCTCCGTATAGACGCCGACCGATTCGTACATCCGGATGTTCTTTTCATCCAGCATATGCGGCAGCGCGTCCGGCGTCGTGTTGTAGCGGCAGAGCCCCCGGACTTCTGTGGCTTCCCGGATCCACTCCTCTCCATAGCCGTTTCCGTTGAAAATGATGCGCGTGTGTGCACGGATCGTGTCCCTTAAGAGAAGGTGCAGTTCGTGTTCGAAATTCTCCGCGCCTTCGAGCCGGTCCGCGAATTTCCGGAGCGTATCCGCAACCGCGCTGTTCAGTACAATGTTCGGGCTGGCGACCGAGTCGGACGATCCGACCGAACGGAACTCGAATTTGTTTCCGGTAAAGGCGAAAGGCGAAGTGCGGTTCCGGTCCGTCGTATCCCGGCGGAATTTCGGAAGGACACGGATGCCGCCCGGACGCATCGAATGCAGGATTTCGGAGCTGTAGGGCGTATCGTTTTCAATCGCCTCGATCACATGGGTAATCTCGTCGCCGAGGAAGATCGAAATGATCGCCGGCGGCGCTTCCATCTGCCCCAGACGATGGTCGTTTCCGGCCTTTGCGACGGAAATCCTGAGAAGGTCCTGGTAATCGTCGACAGCCTGGATGACCGCTGTGAGGAACAGCAGGAACTGTACGTTTTCATGCGGTGTTGATCCGGGAGACAGCAGGTTTACGCCGGTGTCCGTCGATACCGACCAGTTGTTGTGCTTTCCGGAACCGTTGACGCCCTTAAACGGTTTCTCATGCAGCAGGCATACCATCCCGTGCCGTTTGGCAACGGTCTTCATCATTTCCATCATGATCTGGTTGTGGTCGCAGGCGATATTCGTCGTCGTATAGACCGGCGCGAGTTCGTGCTGGGCGGGCGCGGCTTCGTTGTGCTCGGTTTTGGCGAGAATCCCGAGCTTCCAGAGTTCTTCATCCAGTTCCCGCATGAAAGCTTCGACACGCGGTTTGATCGAACCCTCGTAATGATTGGAAAGTTCCTGCCCCTTCGGCGGTTCCGCGCCGAAAAGCGTCCGTCCGGTGTAGATCAGGTCGCGCCGCTTTTCGTATACGCCGCAGTCGATCAGGAAATACTCCTGCTCCGCGCCGACCGATGTGCGCACCATCTTAACGTCCTCGTTTCCGAAAAGCCGGAGAATCCTTAAAGCCTGACGGTTCAGCGCTTCCATCGACCGAAGAAGCGGCATCTTCATATCAAGCGCCTCTCCCGAATACGCCGAAAAAGCCGTCGGGATATAGAGCGTCGTGCCTTTGATGAAGGCATAGGAAGTCGGATCCCAGGTCGTATATCCGCGCGCTTCAAAAGTAGCCCGGAGGCCGCCGGACGGGAAGGAACTCGCATCCGACTCGCCTTTTATAAGTTCTTTTCCGGAAAAATCCATGATGACGCCGCCGTCGCCGGAAGGCGAGATGAAACTTTCATGCTTCTCCGCCGTGATGCCCGTGAGCGGCTGGAACCAGTGCGTGAAATGCGTCGCGCCGTGCTCAAGCGCCCAGACCTTCATCGCTTCCGCAACCGCATTCGCGCAGGAAACGTCCAGTTTTGCGTTTTCGTCGATCGTGCGGCGGAGTGTCGCATACACTTCAGGCGCGAGGCGCTCCCGCATCACGCGGTCATCAAACACCATGCTGCCGAAATAATCCGGAATTGTCTTCATAAGGATCTCCAAAACTGCTGATTGTCTCTTTTTCGCCCGAATCGGCGAAAAAATCCAGATAATTGATTATACTGATTTTCCGGCTTTTTGTCAACAAAACCCGGCGCGGTTCATGATCGCCTGTCCGTTGTCCCGAAGCCACTTCTCACAGGCTTTGTAATCGGGGATGACTTTGCCGACTTCGCGCCAGAAAGCCGCCGAATGATTCATCTCCTTCCGGTGGCACAGTTCGTGCACGACAATATAGCGCTGCACCCGCTCCGGCGCGAGCATCAGGAGGCAGTTAAAATTCAGATTGCCCTTTTCGGAGCAGGAGCCCCAGCGGGACCTAAGGAGCTTGATCGTAATCCTGCCCCAGGATACACCGATCCCGGGAGCGTATTCGTGTACAAAACAGGGAAGGACCCGCAATGCCTGCTCCCGGAGCGCATCGATCTCCTCCGGGCTCAGACAATCCGCTTCCTGTGCGGAATTTACGGCTTTTTCCTGCTTTATCAGCGTTTTTTCGATCCACAGCCGTTTTTCCCTGACAAAGCCGTCTATGAGGCCTTTCGGCATCCGGTACGGGGCCCGTACGATCACTTCGCCCCCGCGGATTTCGATTGCGAGCGTTTTCCTTCCGGAGCGGACCAGACGGTATTCGATCTTATCCATATCAGAGAATTCCGATCAGCGCGATCCGGATTTCGCCGATGTGCTTCTTTGCTTCCGCCGTCCGGAGTCCCTGTTTCATCAGGCCGATCGTAACCGTCAGATCGGACTCCACCACCGGATCCCCTTCGCCGGTATCACCGTTCATTCCGCTGTTGATGTCCGCGCTGATCACAAAGCTGCCCGATTCCTTCGCGCGGTTCACGGCCCGGATTGCAGAAGCATATGCCGGCCGCGGTTCACCGGAAAATCCCGTCCCGAGGAGGCAGTCGACAATCACCGGCGCATTCCGAAGCTGCGCGCTGTCCGGGTCAAAAGCAAGGGTTTTCACGCCGAGCGCCTGCGCGATTTCCTCATACCATGCGCTGTCTGCCGTCCTTTTATCGCTGACCGAAAGGACCGTACAGGATATGCCCTCCTGTGCGAGTATGACCGCGAGGGCAAAGCCGTCGCCGCCGTTGTTTCCGGATCCCGTGAAGATCACGGTTCCGTCCTTCCAGCCGTCGTATGCTTCGTAGATTCCACGCGCTGCGCGGCCCATCAGTTCCCTCGAGGATATGCCGGACTCGATCGTCATGGCGTCCCTTGCGCGCATTTCGGCAACGGAAACCGTCTCCATGGCTTCCGTTTCTTCACGCACCGCAAATGCCTCGTCCGGTTTTTCCGAATGTTTCATCAGGTCCATCAGTTTCTCCCTGTATGTTTTCAGCGTGTCATCTTCCTTCCGGACGGACAGCGCGTAATTCACTTTTCCGAGAAGGCGCATCAGATACCGCTTCGGATCCTCGCTGTTTCCGGTTCTCATGAGATGCCCGCGTATGCCGAACTTTTCGATATAGTACATTTCCTGCCGGATTTTCGACAGGGTTTTCTGCGGAATATTTACGCGCTCGTTCACAACAAGACCGGTAACGGTCTTTTTCTGTCCCTTCCCGGCGAAAACCGTTTTCTTCCGGTTCAGGAAGAAGCCGCGTCTGCGAAGCGCTTCCGACACAAACCGAACCACTTCGGAAGGATCGAAATTCCCGGAAAAGCTGAGATCGTCGCAGTAGCGCGTGTACCGAATATCCCGCGCCTGGCAGAAAGCGCCGACTTCATTGTCAAAATCCAGGAGCACGAGATTGCTGACCGAGGGCGAAGTCGCCGCCCCCTGCGGAAGTCCGTCCTGTCCGAAACAGAGTGACGCAAGCAGAACACGCAGCGGCTCCGAATAAATCCCCGGGGGAAAAGCATACGCCTTTACATCCCGGTACAGAATACTGTCAAAAAAGTGAAGGACATCGAGTTTGAGAAGTGTCTCCGCTCCGGCATGGGAAGCAGCATTCTTCAGGATTCCTCTGCCGCGTACATACGCGCAGGCATAAGGGGATACGGGCATACCGGAAAGAAGGATTTCATTGATCCTGCGCTGCACCCGAAGAAGCTGTGCATCCGGGACTTGAAGGATTCGTATCCCCCCGTTCTTTTTCGGGATTTTCACCGTGCGATAATGTCTCGGGATCGAATTGCTGAGCCCATACAGTTCCTTCGGACTCAGCGCAAGATCCGCACAAAGGGAGGACAGTTCCCGATAAACGATCATGACGTATCCTCCCTTCTTCCTATAATCGGCGCCACCCTGTGCATATCAAAATCAGCGAAGCTGTAGAAAATGCACACAGCGTGTGCGGTACTACAGCGGAGCGTTTTGATGAACGCGTCCGCGTTCCTTCCCGCGTTTTCTGTTTCCGGTTCCGACTCGGAGCCGGCATAAAAGCATGGCTTTTATCCGAACACTGGCGCCTTTTTTGAAGTGTATCACAAATGCATCCGGCAGGCAAGCGAAAATAATTGAAAAAGTGCTTGCATTTTCCGACCGGATGTGTTATTATCTTCCCTTGTCAGGACATTTTGGGCGAATTCCCGAGTGGCCAAAGGGGACAGACTGTAAATCTGCTGCAAATTGCTTCGGTGGTTCGAATCCACC
>CACYBV010000287.1 GCA_902772745.1 uncultured Eubacteriales bacterium | reverse complement strand
GGAAAGCGCTTCATGGAGCTGTGAAATGTCGATGTTGTACTGCGGAATCGTCACATCCAGGAAGACCGGAACCGCGCCGTACTGCAGTATCGGGGCAATCGTCGTCGGGAAGCCGCAGGCGACCGTGATCACTTCGTCGCCCGGAAGGATCTGACGGTCCCGAAGAAGCGGGGAGGTCAGCGCCATGAAGGCAAGAAGGTTCGCGGAGGAACCGGAATTCACCAAAGACACGAAAGGTACGCCGAGGTATTTCCCGAATTTCCGCTCGAATTCGTCCGTATAGCGTCCGGCTGTGAGCCAGAACTCCAGGGCCGAATCCACCAGGTTCTTCATCTCCTCCTGGTCGTAAACCCGGGAAGCATAGGGAATCCTGTCGCCCGGATGAAAATCATCGGCTTTTTTATGATAAGCGTTGTAATAGGCTTCCACCGCCTCCAGGATCTCCTGCCGCGCTTCCGCCTCGGTTTTGTTTTCAAACATGGTCTTCTCCAAGGTATTCCCGGATCTGCATCCGCATGCACGCTGCCTTGTCCCCTGCCCGGACGTACTCCACAGTCCTTTTGATCGCTTCCGCCGCGTTCCAGTGCGGCCGGAAGCCGAGAATTTCTCTGATCTTCGTATTATCGAGCCGGAGGAAGCCCGCTTCGTGCGGTCCGTCCTCCTGCTCCGATCTCCATTTCTGCCCTTCTCCCCAGGCCGCACAGAAAAGCGCCGCAAGTTCCCCGGTTGAAAGGCAGTCCCCGCTGTCCGGGCCGACATTATAGTATCCCGCGTACGACGGATTGCGAAGCTGCGCACCGACGATCAGAAGGTAAGCGAAAAGCGGTTCTAAGACATGCTGGTAGGGGCGCACGGAGTTCGGATTCCGCACAAGGATTTCCTTTCCCGAAAGGGCTGCCCTCACGCAGTCCGGAACGATCCGATCCTTCTGCCAGTCTCCGCCGCCGATCACGTTTCCGGCGCGGGCTGTGGAGACCGCGATGCCCATATCGTCAAGGAAAGAGCGCTTATAGCAGTGCGTCACAAGCTCCGAGCAGGATTTGGAGTTGCTGTAGGGGTCGTAGCCGTCCAAAGGGTCCGTCTCCTTAAAGGCCCGGTTTTCCTCGGGATTGTCGTAAACTTTATCCGTCGTGACATTCAGGACAGAGCGTACGGAAGGGGTATTCCGAACGCATTCCATCACGTTCACCGTGCCCATCACGTTCGTTTCATAGGTCAGTACCGGTTCCTGATACGAGGTCCTGACGATCGGCTGGGCCGCAAGATGCAGCACGATTTCCGGCTGAAACTCCCTGAAGATCCGGGTCAGCGTCTCCCGGTCCCGGATGTCTCCGCGGATGTCCCATTCGCCGTACAGTCCGGAGATCTTCGCCTCCGTAAAGGCGTTCGGGTTTGTCGGCGGCTCCAGCGCATAGCCGCAGAGCTTGGCGCCGGCCATCGACAGGATCATGGAAAGCCAGCTTCCCTTGAATCCCGTATGCCCGGTAATCAGCACTTTTTTTCCCTGAAAGGTCTGAAACTCCATAAAAGAACAATCACTCCAAATAATTACTCATTTGGAGTGATTGTACCATATTTAGCGTATAATGTCAAAGATATTTACGATATTTGGGGGCATTCCGTCCTGCCCTCCCGGATGGGATCCCGCGGCTTTGCCCGGGATGACAGACAGGCCGGGATTCCGTCAGGACTCCGGCTCCCGGGTAAGGCCGTCGAGAATCTCCGCAATTTCTTCCCGCCCCGCCTTCGTCTCCGCTGAAAAGGGAATCAGAAGTTCTTCTTTTGTCATCCGGAGTTTTTTCCGGATCACGGGAATCATTTTATTCTGCTCGTTCCGGCTGAGCTTATCCGCCTTCGTCGCAATCACGATGGGCATATAGCCGCTTTCCCGGATCCAGCCGATCATCTGCAGGTCGTTTGCCGTCGGCTCGTGCCGCATATCCACGAGGAGAAAAACCTGACGGAGCATCTTTGACGTCCGCAGGTAGCGCTCGATCATCTTTCCCCACTTTGCCCGTGTCGCTTCCGACACTTTTGCGTAGCCGTAGCCCGGAAGGTCGACAAGGAAGAATTCGTCATTGACCTTATAATAATTGATCGTCTGTGTTTTCCCGGGCTGTGAGGAAGTCCGCGCGTAGTTTTTCCGGAGTATCAGCGCGTTCAGGAGTGAGGATTTTCCGACATTGGAGCGGCCTGCAAAGGCAAATTCCGGCTTTTCGGTCTCGGGAAGCTTTGACGTGACCCCGACCACAATGTCCAGGCTGACTTTCTTTATAACCATATATTGTTCCAATCCGGATGGGGATTCCCCCGGCTTCGCCCGGGATGAAAGATTTCGTTCAGAATGACCGATTTCTTACGCGCTCTCAAGCCTTCCCGCGCGGCGCGCGCGGATCTTCGGTCCGCCTTCTCCGAGCACCATTTCCTTAGTGATCAGGCATTCTCCCGCGGTTTCATCCGAAGGCAGCTCAAACATAACGTCTTTCATGACATCTTCGATAATCGCCCTGAGCCCTCTTGCGCCGGTCTTCCGCTGGAAAGCCTTCTTCGCGATTTCGCGAAGCGCGTCCTCCGAAAACTCCAGCTTCACGCCGTCCATATCCATCAGCGCCTGATACTGCTTTGTCAAAGCATTCTTCGGTTCCGTCAGGATCGAAATCAGCGCGTCCTCGTCGAGAAGGTCCAGCGTGACGGTCACCGGTACACGGCCGATCAGCTCAGGGATCAGACCGAAACGGATCAGGTCCTCCGGCATTACCTGCTTCAAAAGCGCGCTGATATCCTGTGCGTTCTTATCCACGACTTTCGCGTTGAAGCCGATCGATCCCGCTTCCTGGCGCGCTTCGATGATTTTCTCAAGTCCGTCAAAAGCGCCGCCGACGATGAACAGGATGTTCGTGGTATCGATCGGAATGCATTCCTGCTGCGGATGCTTACGGCCGCCCTGCGGAGGGACATTGGCCATCGTGCCCTCGATGATCTTTAAGAGCGCCTGCTGTACGCCTTCGCCGGAAACGTCACGGGTAATCGAAACATTCTCGCCCTTTTTCCCGATCTTGTCGATCTCGTCGATGTAAATGATGCCGGTCTCTGCGCGTTCGATGTCGAAATCCGCCGCCTGGATCAGCTTCAGGAGTATCGTCTCCACATCCTCGCCGACATAGCCCGCTTCCGTCAGGGAAGTGGCGTCGGCAATCGCGAAAGGCACGTTCAGAAGCCGTGCCAGTGTCTGGGCAAGGTAAGTCTTGCCGGAACCCGTCGGCCCGATCAGAAGGACATTCGATTTCTGGATCTCCACCTCCGTTTCCGACTGGTTGAGGATCCTTTTGTAATGATTGTAGACCGCGACCGCCAGCGCTTTTTTCGCGGCGTCCTGACCGATCACGTATTCGTCAAGCCGCTCCTTGATCTCCTTCGGCTTCATCAGCCGGATTTCGTGGTCCTCGTCCGCTTCGCGGATTTCGTCCCGCAGGATTTCCTCACAGAGCTCGACGCATTCGTCGCAGATATAGATGCCCCGCGTCCGGCCCGCAATCAGTTTTTTTACCGCTCCGCTCTCTTTCCCGCAGAAGGAGCAGCGGAACAGATCGTCATCTCGATTCGCCATGCAGTCTCCTGTC
>CACYBV010000286.1 GCA_902772745.1 uncultured Eubacteriales bacterium | reverse complement strand
CGGCGGTAGACGTTGGCTCTCGGGTTATCCCAGGAGCGGAACACGGCCTCGATCGCGAGCTTGAGCTGCTGTACCGGATCAGCAGGGAAGTCGGAGCCGAGCTGCTTCTTGTACTCCGCCTTGAACTGGTCCGCGAGGTCCTTCAGATCGGCAGCGGTGAGCTCGATGTCGAATTTCACGCCCTTCTCTTCCTTCTTGGCATCGATCAGCACTTCGAAGTACTTCTTTCCGACTTCCATAACGACGTCGGAGAACATCTGGATAAATCTTCTGTAGGAGTCATAAACGAAACGTTCAAACTTGGGATCGGGGTTGCCGGCAATCATGGCGGCAACGACTTCATCGTTCAGACCAAGGTTCAGAATGGTATCCATCATGCCGGGCATCGAAGCGCGTGCGCCGGAACGTACGGAAACCAGAAGCGGATTCTCAAGATCGCCGAATTTCTTGCCGTTGACTTTTTCCATCGCGGCAACAGCTTCCATAACCTGCGCCATGATCTCGTCGTTGATCTGGCGGCCGTCCTCATAATACTGAGTACAGGCTTCGGTTGTAATTGTAAAACCCTGCGGAACCGGAAGACCGATATTGGTCATTTCAGCAAGGTTTGCGCCCTTTCCGCCGAGAAGCTCACGCATCGTCGCGTTGCCTTCGGTGAAAAGATAAGTCCATTTTCTGGCCATAAAAACATTTCCTCCTTAAGAAAGATGTGGCTTTTAGATATTGCTATAATATTTTAGCAGAAAAATTCATGCTTGTAAAGGAATAATTCGTCAGAATCGACAAAAAGTCATCCTGTATCGGCGTATTCTTCCTGTTTCTCCAATCATGCCGGTACCGGTATCGTCCCGGGTGCTTACAGCCGGAACAGTTTCGTTCCCTGGTACTTCGGCTCGCAGGTCAGATTGATCTTGAGCCTGCGGAAAACTTCGACGTCGATCTCGGAGGGGATGACCGTGAGGTGCGCGTCGCAGCCCCGAAGAAGCGGCAGTACCGAAAGCGCCTTTTCCGCATTCTCATCGTTTGCGGCGTTCACCGCAAGCGCGATCAGGGTCTCATCCGAATGCAGCCGCGGGTTCTCGGCGCCAAGAAAAGAGGTTTTCAGCTTCTGCACCGGGTCGAGAAGGTGCTTCGGAATCAGCTCCAGTTTGTCGTCGATGCCCGCGAGATACTTGACCGCGTTGATCAGCATCGAACTGAGGCAGCCGAGCATTTCCTTGGTCTTTCCCGTGAGAATCGTGCCGTCCGGCATCTCGATCGCGGCCGCCGGCTCTCCGCTCTCCTCTGCGACCCGTTTTGCGGGGATGACGGGCTTTCTGTAGTTTGCCGTAATTCCCGCCTGGTCCATGATGGATTCAATCCGCATGATCTCCCGCTCGTGCAGGCCCTGGTCCTTGCGGTCGCTCGCACGCTCCAAAAGCGCCTTGTAGTATCTGCGCACAATCTCCTGCCGGCTCGCTTCCTGGCACGAAAGGTCGTCGCTGATGCAGTATCCGACCATGTTGACGCCCATGTCCGTCGGGGACTGATAGGGGCATTTTCCGTAAATTTCCTTGAATATCGCGGAAAGAATCGGGAAGGATTCCACATCGCGGTTATAGTTGACCGTTACCTTCTGGTAGGCGTTCAGGTGGAAGGGATCGATCATGTTGACATCCGAAAGATCCGCGGTTGCGGCCTCGTAAGCGAGGTTTATGGGATGCTTCAGGGGCAGGTTCCAGACAGGGAAAGTCTCGAATTTCGCGTATCCTGCGCGGATTCCCCGCCGGTTTTCATGATACAGCTGCGAGAGGCAGGTCGCAAGCTTTCCGGAACCGGGGCCGGGCGCGGTCACGACAACGAGGGGACGCGTGGTTTCGATATAATCGTTCTTTCCGAAACCGTCCTCCGAAACGATCAGCGGGACATTCGAGGGATATCCGTTGATGAAGTAATGGCGGAATACCGGAATGTCATGCTCCTGAAGCACCGCCCGGAGCGCTTCCGCCGCAGGCTGAATTCCGCTGTTTCTCGTAATGACCACGGATCCGACATAAAGTCCGACTGAGCGGAACAGGTCGATCAGCCGCAGCACTTCCTGGTCATAGGTGATGCCCGAGTCGCCTCTTCTTTTCGCCGATTCCAGCGCCTCCGCCGAAACCGCGATCACGATTTCCGCCTGGTCCGAAAGCGCGAGAAGCATCCGAAGCTTCGAATCCGGCTGGAACCCGGGAAGCACGCGGGAAGCGTGCGTATCGTCGAAAAGTTTCCCGCCGAACTCCAGGTACAGCTTTCCGCCGAACTCTCCGATGCGCTTTCTGATCTGCTCCGACTGCATGGAAATATACTTGTCATTGTCAAAACCGATTTTCATCTCCTGTCCCCCTTCTCTTTTCCGGCTTTGCAGCATGCACGCACCCGATCATAGATCTGGTGCCGGACACTTTGATATCATACCACAGCTTGAGGGTGATAGTAAAGGAGTTTTCTCTCTTTTTCGTCCGTTTTTCTCTTTCCTCCCCGAAGGTTTCCCCCTTTTGTCCGCCCGGTTTGTCCCTTTTTCCCGCCGGCCTGATTTGAAATCATTTCGAAAAAGAACCGCTGCAGCAGAAGGGACGGCGGCATTTCACTCATCAAGAGTCTTCCGGGAGCTGACGAAGCGGGCGGATTCCGGGAGCTGACGAAGCAGGCGGATTCCGGACAGCTTTACAGCCGTCCGGGAGAATTCCCGCCAAAAGTACTACCCAAATCAGACTTTCTGTGGTATAAATATGATAAGAGCAGATGAAACGACAAGGCCGGACAGAAAACAGCTCTTGAAAACAACGATGCGAGGAGTATTCTGAATGCTTGACAACATCCCCCGCTATGATATGAAAAAGCCGCCGATGCGCATGCACCTGCGGCCGCTTTTATGGGCGCTGACAAAGCCTGATCTTCTGAAGCACAGGACGAAAATCACAAAAATCAGCATGGAAGGCGTAAAACCGCCCTACATTCTCCTGTGCAATCACAATGCCTTCATGGACATGTCGCTTGCGATCCAGGCCAATATTCCCCATCGGATCAATTTCATTGTCGCGATCGACGGATTTATCAAAAGGGAGTGGCTCCTCCGGCTGATCGGCTGCATCTGCAAGCGGAAATTCACAAACGACACCCAGATGCTCCGTCACATCCGCACGGTGCTTTCACGCGGCGACATCATCGGCATCTATCCCGAAGCGCGCTACTCTCTCTGCGGAACGACGGCGGTGCTTCCGGATTCCGTCGGAAAACTGGCTAAATTCTGTAAAGTTCCGGTGGTTACGCTGATCTCCCACGGACATCATGTGAATTCGCCCTTCTTCAATCTCCCGGACCATAAGGTGAAAGGCATAGAGGCCGAGATGACCTGCCTTCTGACAAAAGAAGACGTGGAGCGCATGGACAGTGCGGAAATCAATGAAAAGATCCGGAAAGCCTTTGTCTACGACGATTACGCCTGGCAGAAAGCGCGCGGTATCCGGATCACTTATAAAAACCGTGCGAAAGGCCTCCAGAAAATACTCTACCAATGCACGCAGTGCGGGACGGAATACCATATGCAGGGCGACGGCGTCAGCCTTCGCTGCGGTTCCTGCGGCGCCGAATGGGAGATGACGGAGCTCGGGGAGCTCCGAAAAATCCGGTCCGGCGCTCTTGTGAGCGGAAAGCAGGAAAGGGTTCCGGATTTCACGCACATCCCGGACTGGTACGAATGGGAGCGCGCGAATGTAAAGAAAGAAGTGGCGGAAGGGCGCTATTCCTTCTCCTGCACCGCCCATGTGGACGCGCTTCCGAATGCAAAAGGCTATATTCACCTCGGAAAAGCACATTTCACGCATGACATGGACGGATTCCACCTTTCCGGAAATTATAAAGGGGAGGATTACAAGGTGGAGATTCCTGCGCCGGACCGTTACTCCGTCCATATCGAGTACGAATATCTCGGAAAATACGGCGACTGCGTGGACCTGAACACGCTTCAGGACACGCTTTACGTCTACCCGGAAGACTGTCTTTTCTCGGTCACGAAGATCTCGCTTGCGACCGAAGAGCTGTATCAGCATTATCACAGGCCAAAGGATGAGAGTTAACACATTTTTCACTTGCAAAAGTACGGAAAATGCGCTACACTCTGTGATTGGAAAACACCGAAGGGAGGATCAACCATGACTTCTATTACCAAAGATGTGATTATCGCCGATCTTCTGAATGAGAATCCGGAAGCGGCCGATGTGCTCGTATCCATGGGCATGCACTGCATCAGCTGCCCCGCCACCCAGTATGAATCGCTGGAGATGGCCTGCTACGTCCATATGCTGGACGTGGATGAAGTTGTCGACTGCGTCAACGCTTTCCTCGAAGATAACGTTACGGCATAGATTTTCGCGGCGAGGCTCTGCACTTTTTACGCAGATGCCTGATATCAGCAAACCGCCGGGAATGTGCCCCTTACTGAAATGTATTCTCCCAGGGAGACGGTTCCGGTTTCCCGGACCGAAGCACGTTTCAGAAAAAGCAGGGCATATTCCCGGTTTTTATGCGAAGAAACGGCACCCGCATCAAACAGGCCGTTTTTTTGCAGCACTTTCCCGGATTGCATTTCAGGCAGATCTGTTGTAAAATACGCTGCAGTTAAGTTAATTACGGGTATTGTATATGAATTATCTGATACTGATCCTCGAGCTTCTCGGGACGGCCGCTTTTGCCGTCTCCGGCGCAACGGTCGCGGCAAAAAAGAATATGGATATCTTCGGCGTCTGCATCATGGGGATCGTCACTGCCTGCGGCGGCGGCGTGCTTCGGGACCTTTTCCTGGGACAGCTCCCGCCGGTGATGTTCACAAAACCGGTTTATCCGCTTCTTGCGATCGGGGTATCCATCGTCGTGTTTATCCTGTCTTTCCGCCATAAACCGCATCATCATCAGGCACTGTACGAACTGGTGCAGACAATCGCGGACGCACTCGGCTTAGGCGTGTTTACCGCAGTCGGCGTCTCCGCGGGCATCGAGGCCGGCTACGGCGGAAACTGGTTCTTTACGATTTTTCTCGGCGTAATCACAGGCGTCGGCGGCGGGGTATTCCGCGACATTCTCGCCGGTATACCGCCCTCCATTTTCGTGCGCCACATATATGCCCTGGCCTCAATCGCAGGCGCGCTTCTGTGCTGCGTGATCGGGCATTTTTTCGGGATGACGCCGGCGGTTATCGCCTGCGTCGTAACCGTGACGGCAATCCGGATACTCGCCGCAGGCTTCCGCTGGAGCCTTCCGCGGGCGGGTGGGGAGACCCGGCAGCAATAATGGATGTAAAATAACAGGAGTAAAAGATGAGTGAAAATCCAGTTGATGAGCGTTCTCTGGACGCAGATACTGACCGGGCATCCGAAAACACCGGCGCCGCGGGCAGCGTTGTTTCAGATCCCGTCCCGGAAAAAAACGCGGAAGCCGGAGATGCTGCGGAAGAAAACGCGGCAGACGGAAAAGCAGCAAAGAAAAAGAAGCATCCCGCCAGACGCTTCATGATCGGTTTCCTGATTGTCGTTCTTGTATTCCTTCCGGTCTCCAATGCGGTCGGCTACGAGATCGTATTCCGGAACCTCTTTCTCGATACCATGCGCGACAATGAGAAAAACGAGGCGGAAGAAGCCCGTTTTCTCTCCGATCACGCGATTCTGCGGAAGGAATATACGATTGACGCCGGCAAAGGGAAGAAGCTTCAGGGTTATCTCTACATGAAGGACCTTCAGTACAAAGACATGAATTTCAACAACCTCATCGTCTTTTCCCACGGCATCGGAAACGGTCATATCGCTTATCTTGAGCAGATCGCGTCCCTCCTCGACCTCCATGACACGATCGTATTTGCCTATGACGCGACCGGAAACGGACGCTCGGACGGGAAAGCGACGGGCGGGCTGCCGCAGGGAGTCAAAGACCTGGATACGGTCCTGGACTTCATCGAAAACGATCCGGTGCTCAGATATCCTTCGATCACGCTGGTCGGGCACAGCTGGGGCGCATATTCCGCAGGTTCCGTACTGCAATACCATCCGGAGATTAAAAGAGCCGTATTGATCGCGGGATTCAACGCCTCCGAAAACATGCTGAAGGGTTATGCACAGAAATACGCGGGACCGGTCGTTTATCTGATGCTTCCCTATGTAGAGCTCTACGAAATGATCAAGTTCGGGAGCTACGGCAACGCTTCGATCGTACGGGGCTGCGAACAGTCTTCGACGGCGGTTACCTATGTGCAGGCGCTCGACGATGAGCGCGTCGACCCCGAAAAATACGGAATCCGATATCTCCAGAAAGAACTCTCTGACGATGAGGATGTGACCTTTATTGAACTCGAAAGCGGCGGGCATACGCTTCCGCCGGAGACCGTCACGGATATCGTGCGCGGCGTGATGGAAAACTGAAAACCGGCCTTCGCGAACAGCTCGCATCAGCCGGTTTCATAACAGAATTGTACTGACAGGGCGGGGTGAATTCACCCCGCCTCTTTACATTTCCAGAAGTTCCCGGACCCTGTATGCCCGCGAAAACGCCTTCCTGCCCTGCGCGTCCGTAAGGGTCACGCGCACATACGGGGTCATATCCGAGCTGTACTCGAGGCTGTCCCGGATATAATCCGACAGATCGAATTCAAAGAGTCCCGTCTTCCATCCCGGCGCACGGTGAATCGCCTCCGCATGTCTGCGCTCTGTGGAAAGATACGCGGATACCGCGTCCGGAGATTCGACAAGAAGCCGAAGCCCCGTGGGATCGAAACAGATGTCCGTAATCTCCGGCCCCCAGGAAGCATAGATCTCCTTTCTTTTCAGACTGTCAAATACACTTTCATAGTCCAGGGTGTCCGCTTTCACCATGATCCATCCGCCGCAGTAATTATGCGTGTGATGCCCGTCGTCCGTCGCGACCGG
>CACYBV010000285.1 GCA_902772745.1 uncultured Eubacteriales bacterium | reverse complement strand
GTATCACAGAGATAGCTGCGATCGCCAAGGAAAAACACTTCGGAATGACGTGTGGTGTTTTTCCCCCGTTCGATCTTTTTGGAAAGCAGGCCGGTCTCCATGATCATATCTCCGAGAAGCAGATTCATGAGAGAGGATTTCCCGACCCCGGACGGACCTGCAAGGCAGGAAAAGCGGCCGCGCATCCGTTCCCTCAGCTCCGCTATGCCCTCTTCCCGAAGAACCGAAATGGTTTCCAGCGGATAAGTGCTGTCATGAAAAGCATTTCGTATGACATCGAGCTCCGATTCACTGCACAGATCGGACTTGTTGACGACAAGAATCACCGGGATTCCGGTATCGTGCACCTGGCAGAGATAGCGGTTCAGCATGACATAATTCGGGGCCGGCGCTTTCCCGGAAAACACCAGGAAAATCTGGTCGACATTCGCAAGCGCGGGCCGAATGAGTTCGGACTCCCGCGGAAGGATCCGGTCAATGTTTCCGGCATTTTCAATTTCAGAGTCAAAGACCGTGCTGAATTCAACACGGTCTCCGACGAGTGGTTTTTCATGGTTTTTGCGGAATATGCCCTTGGCCCGGCACTGGTAAAGTGCCGCACCGTCATGGACATAGTAGAATCCGCCGACGCCGCGGATAATCCGGCCGGTCATTCGCCGCCCCCGGCATTGTCTCCGCCTTCGGCTGCTTCACCGCCGTCCCCGGCATTGTCTCCGCCTTCGTTGGCTGGAGTTTCCTCAGGCGCAGGATTTTCATCAGAAGATGTCTGTTCCGGCTCCGGACTTGGCTGAGGTTCAGGACTCGGCTCTGTCTCTGAGCTTGGCTGAGTCTCGGAACTCGGCTCTGTTTCTGAGCTTGGCTGAGTCTCAGAACCGGACTCTGTCTCTGAACTTGGCTGAGTCTCAGAACTCGGCTCTGTCTCTGAACTGGGTTCAGTAGAAGGAGCCTCGTACTCGTACATGGTAATCGTAACGGTTTCGCCTTTCTTCAGCGGTGATCCGGCCTTGGGACTTGTGGATGCAACCGTATTGCCCTGATTCTCTGTTTCCGTCTTCTGCGTTTCGCTGCTGACTTCAGCCTTGAACCCGGCCTCTTCAAGCGCTTTCACCGCTTCATCCTTTCCGGCACCCGTCACATCCGGAACGAGCGGCAGTTCTTCATACGCCCAGTAAACCAGATCCACCGTAATCTTTTCAACGGTCTCGCCTTCTGCGGCTTCCGGAATCACGGTTCCCGGGTCGACAGACTGAGACTTGACAAGCAGGTTCTGATCTTGCTGATCGGTTTCTTCGGCCTTGATCTCTCCGATCTCAAACCCGAGTTCCGAAGCCATCTTCTGTGCGTCTTCCAGCGTGCCTCCGACAAGGTTCGGCATCTTCTTCTCATTCTTCGCAACGGTCAGCACCACCGGATCTTTCAAAGGCGCGTAATCATTGCCCGCAGGATCCTGCGAAATGACAATGCCTTCATCATATTCGCCGCTGATCTGCTCGACAACTTCCACCGTAAATCCGGCCTGCACAAGGGTATCCGTCGCGGAGGCCACATCCATACCGGCAACATCCGGCACCAGTTCCACCTTCGGCCCGAGAGAAATGACCACATCGACCGATGAACCGTTCCTTACTGTCGTATCCGGAGCAGGATTCTGGCTCATTACCAGGCCTTCCGCCACTTCATCGCTGTTTTCCTCGGTAACATTTCCGATGGTCAGCGCACTGTACATCAGCTTTGTCGAAACGTCGCCGCGATACATGCCCGAAAGGTTCGGAACCGTGACGAATTCCGCACCGATACTGTAGACAACCGTCACTGTTTCGCCCGGCATCACGCGCCCCGACGAAGGATCGATCGAAATGATGTGGTTTGCGGGTACGGTGTTTGAATACTGCTGTTCGTAGTTGAAGGTGATATCCGGATAGTTGATGGCATCCGTCTTGAACACCGACAGCGTTCCGCCGACATAGTGTTCCTGGATTTCGAACTTGTCCGAACCCTGGGACATCATGATGACAATTGTGCTGCCCTTCGAGACGATGGTGCCTTCCGGATAGCTCTGCTTCATGATGTACATTTCCGGGTATTCATCCGAATAGCCGAACTGTGATCCGAGCTTTGCTTCAAGTCCTGCTTCCTGCAGAAGCCGTATCGCTTCTTCATAAGGATATCCGATGCAGTTCGGGACAATCGCGTCCGTCTCCGGATCAAAAGCGTCTGATTCCTTGGTGGTCAGCTCGATCCGTTCTTCCGTAGGCGTCTCCTTTGTCGGCTGGACAACGGGAACATCACGGCTTTCGTTTTCCGACTGCGGCGAAACAGCGCTTCCTGTCGGACGCGAAACCGTATTCTGGTTGCAGCCGGAAAGCGTGACAAGAATATAAATCAGCAGGCAGATGATCACTGCGCCGATGACAATTCCGGCAATCAGGATAATCCGGTCCATCAGCGACTTTTCGTCTTCCTTTTTATCCTCCGCAAAGAGATCCCTGTTTTCTTCTGCACTCTCCTGTGAATCCGCATCCTCATAATCCTGATCCGGACTGAGTTCGGTAAAGTCGATCACCGGACCCGAAGAACGGTGTTCCCGGATCCCCTGGCGCCTCGGGCGGGTTTCCTCGCTGTCAATGATTGTCATTACCTGACGGCGCACACGCATTTCCGTAACAGTATCGCCATTATCGGAGCTCTTATCGGATTTCGCGCCGTTTTCCGTGTCCGATGCATCCTCGTCCAGAAGCGACGACGCAATATGCAGCCTTTCCGAGCCGTCTTCTTTTCTGCCTGCCGTCTCAAGAGGAGCTGCAGGACTGAACGCGGAGGAAACCGCGGGTACGGAAGCGTTTCCGCGGTCAAATGCGGAATCTCTCCTTTCCGAAGGCGCCTCAAATACCTGCGTCGTAGATTTCAGCACCGTCTCCTGTTCCTGTTTTTCGAAGTTGTAGGAAGGATTGCTGACGGCGATCCGGAGGTCCTGCAGAAGCTCTGTGCAGTTGTGGTATCTGCGTTCCTTGGACTTCTGGGTCGCGCGGAAAATAATCTGTTCGAGAGCAACCGGGCAGTCGGGGTTGATTTCCGACGGCGGGACCATCGTCTCATTCATATGCGCGAGGGCAACCGCAACCTGCGTATCCTTGTCAAAGGGCACGCGGCCGGTAATCATCTCATACATTACGACACCGAGCGAATAAATGTCGCTCCGTTCGTCGCAGGACTGGCCTTTTGCCTGCTCCGGTGCAATATAATGCACGCTCCCGAGTTCGGTTTTCTGGCCATGACGGGTCTCATCGGTAACGCCCCGCGCGATTCCGAAATCCGTCACCTTCACCTTTCCGTCGCGGGAAAGGATGATATTCTGCGGCTTAATATCCCGGTGCACAATGTGATGCGCGTGGGCGGCGCGAAGTCCGACCGCGACCTGGGCGGTAATCGCCATGGTTTCGCGGGATGAGAGCATGCCCTTCCTGCGGATATAGTCTTTAAGCGTAATGCCGTCGATAAGTTCCATTACGATGTAATAGGTCGAGCCGACATTTCCGACATCATAGACGCTGACGACGTTCGCATTTGTGAGACTCGCCGCGGCTTCTCCTTCCGTCCGGAATTTCGCAACAAAAGACGCGTCCTCCGAAAGCGACGCCTTCAGAACCTTGATGGCCACATCCCGCTTCAGACGCGCGTCATGCGCCTTGTAGACGTCCGCCATCCCGCCCGAACCGATCCGTTCGATGATTTCATAGCGTCCGGCAAATACTGTTCCGCTTTTTATCATTCAAATACCTCTTCTGTATCATACAGGACAACCGTAATGTTGTCCCGGCCGCCGTATCCGTTCGCGGCATCAACAAGCGCCCGTACGCGTTCCTCAACGGTACGCTCTTCATCCAGGGCGATTTCTTTCAGTTCCTCATCGCTGACCATGTTGGTCAGTCCGTCGCTGCACAGAAGGATCAGGTCCCCTTCAGCGAGATCTATCTCAAACTGGTCGGCCTCCACTTCACTGTATACGCCGACCGCACGTGTAATCACATTTTTTTTGCGGTTATATTCTTCCGATCCCCGCGTGAGGAGTCCGCGCGCAACCTGTTCCTCCACATAGGAGTGGTCGTGCGTCACCTGCAGGATCGACTGCTCGTATTTATTGATCAGATAAAGGCGGCTGTCTCCGACATTCGCCACATAGGCGGTTTTTCCGAGAATACCGCAGGTCACAAGCGTCGTGCCCATTCCGAAACTGCGGTGCTCCTCGGAGGCCTTTCTGACTTCGAGATTCGCTATGGAAACCGCCTGCTCCATAACATAAGCCGGGTTCATATCGGGCTCGGACTCGATCGAGCTGACAACCGCATGGACCGCAGTGGAACTCGCCACTTCCCCGAGGCGGTGCCCGCCCATTCCGTCGCAGACCACCATCAGCGTATCAAATACGCCCAGAGATCCGGTCTTGAGGAAAAAGGAGTCTTCATTATTTTTTCTCATCATGCCCTTGTCTGTCAGACCGAAAATATTCACGAGGCCCCTCCTTTCTCCGGATGATCCAGATGTTTCCTTCTGAGCTGGCCGCAGGCACCGTCAATGTCTGTGCCGAGCTCTCTCCTAATTGTAGCATTAATTCCGTTTTTGACAAGTATTTTTTGAAAGGCCTCGACGCGTTCCCGCGAAGGGCGCGTAAAGCCGCGTTCCGTCACCGGATTCACGGGAATCAGGTTGACATGGGCGTTTTTCCCCCGAAGGAGCGAAGAAAGCTTCTCCGCTTCCTCCTTATTGTCGTTGACGCCGGAAACGACCGAATACTCAAAGCTCACGCGGCGGCCGGTTTTCTGGAAATATTCATCGCAGGCCGGGAGGACCTCGTAAAGCGTGTACCGCTCCGCAACCGGCATCAGTTTCCTGCGTGTCCAATCATCCGCGGCATGCAGGGAAAGCGCCAGAGTCACCGGAAGCTTCTCTTTTGCAAAACGGCGGATGTTTTCCGGGATTCCGCAGGTGGAAACGGTGATGTTCCTGAGGCTCATATTGTGTCCGGCGGGATCGGAAACCAGTCTGAGAAAGCGCACGACTTCGTCGTAATTGTCCATCGGTTCACCGGAACCCATGAGAACGCAGTGGCTGATTCGTTCCGAAAGGTCCCGCTCGATCGCATAGATTTCTCCCAGAATTTCCGAAGCCGTGAGATTCCGCACAAGCCCGCCGATCGTCGATGCGCAGAACCTGCAGCCCATACGGCAGCCGACCTGGGTGGAGACACAGACCGAATTCCCGTAATGATATCGCATCAGCACGGATTCGATCATGTTTCCGTCAGACAGTGCGAGCAGGTACTTCCTCGTTCCGTCAAGCGCGCTTTCCTGCACGGTTTCGATCCGAAGCGGCGCGATTGTATAGTGCTCCGCAAGCTTTTCCCGGAGGGAAACCGACAGGTTCGTCATCTCCGAAAAGGACTCCGCGTTTTTTTCATGCAGCCAGGAAAAAACCTGCTGTGCGCGGAAGGCTTTTTCGCCGAGCGCGAGAAGTTCTGTTTTCAGTTCGTCCGGAAAAAGGCCCCGGATTTCCTTCATGAATGCGCTCCTTTAAACTGTTCTTTCAATTCTTGCGATATAGAATCCGCTTCCCGGGAAAACGTCCGGGAGGATCTGCAGTTCACCGGACCCCGCTTCCATGCTCCTGAGGCTGTCCGGAAGGTTTTCCGTAAACGCCTGGAGCCGGAATTCCGGATGCTTATTGATAAAACCTGATACCTGAATGCCGTTTTCTTCCGGGTTCACCGTGCAGGTCGAATACAGCAGCGTTCCGCCCGGGGAGACATATCGGCGTACATTTTCAAGTATCTTTTTCTGGAGGTCTGCGATTTCTGCGAGGCTCTCCGGTGTTGTGCGGTACCGAAGCTCGGGATTCTTGGCAAGCGTCCCGAGGCCGGAGCACGGAAGGTCCGCGATCACAAGGTCGAAACGCTTCTCATATTCGGGAAAGTACACAGAAGCATCCGCTTCCCGTACCGAGACGTTCGGATAAGGCATTCGCCGCAGGTTCTCCCGGATCAGGTCTGTGCGTTTTTCCGAAATATCGCAGGCAACTGCTTCTTCGTATCCGGGATGCGTGTCGAGCACCTGGAGAAGTTTTCCTCCCGGCGCTGACGAAACATCGAGGACTTTTTTCGGCTCAAGGTCCCGGACTGCTTCCGCGGCCATGCAGGAGCTGAGGTCCTGGACGTAGAAAAAGCCTTTTAAAAAGCCCGCGGGGAAGATTTCGGAAAATTCCCCTGCCACATAGTACGTATCGGCCGTAAGGCCCGTTTTTTCGCATTCTACGCGGCTTTTATCGAGCGCTTCCAGAAATTCCTGCTCCGAGCAGAAGCTTCTGCAGCGGCGGATGACGGTGCGGCGTTCGGATTCGCTCATTATTTGGGCGATCAAAAGGCCCCGCTTTTCCCCATACCATCCGGAGTACAGTTTCCGGAGCGTTTCCGTGATTCCGGCTTTCGTCCACGGATCGAGGTTCTGAAGCATTTCCGCCCCGTCCTTTGCGATCCGCCGAAGCACGGCATTCACGAATCCCGAAAGCCCGGAGAAACCGGCTTTTTTTGTCAGGGAAACCGCTTCGTTTACAGAGGCATATGACGCAGTATCGAGGAAAAGAAGCTCATATGCGCCGATTTCGAGAATCAGCAGGACTTTCGACTTCAGCTTTCGAAGCGGACTGCTGGAACAGGCGGAAATCACCGCGTCCAGCGCCGGCTTCTTTTCGAGCACGCCGGAGGCAATCTTCCATGAAAACGCGCGGTCCCGGACATCAAGGCGTGCTGATTCTCCGGAGAAAACGTCGGACAGAAAATTTTCATCCCGGAAAACATGCTGCAGCATGCAGAACGCGGCTTCCCGGGCTGTTGCAGGAGTCATCGGGAATTCTCCTTTTTGTCAGGATCACCGAAAAGCGTTTCCTCCCGCCTTCCGAGAACGGTACCCGGATCAATGCGGTTTCCGCGAAGGAAGGCATCTGAAAACATCCGGGGTTTTCCTGCGGACTGAAGCTCAAGAATCCTGAGCGCTCCATCGCCGCAGGCGACAGTGAAGGATTTTTTGTCGGCCGAGAAGACCGTTCCGGGAGCCGAATGCGCCGATCCCGCATCTGTCACTTCCGCTTTCCAGATCTTCAGCATTTTCCCATTGAGAAAGGTATATGCGCTTGGCCAGGAATTCAGGCCGCGGATCCAGCGCTCAATTTCAACAGCAGACTTCCGAAAATCAATTTCGCCCATCTCTTTTTCGAGCATCTTCGCATACATGGTCGGGGAATCGCCCTGTTTCACAGGACAAAGCGTTCCTGCTTCCGCCTGATCCAGAACCTGGAGAAGCAGCGGTCCGCCCAGATGAGAGAGCTTTTCAAACAGGCTCTCGCCGGTCTCGTCACCGGCAATTGCAATCTTTTTCTGAGCGAGGATGTCCCCGGTATCAAGTCCCTCGTCCATCTGCATGATCGTCACGCCGGTCTCTTCTTCTCCGTTCAGGATGGCCCACTGGATCGGCGCTGCCCCGCGGTATTTCGGAAGGAGTGACGCGTGAACGTTGATGCAGCCGTATTTTGCTGACGCGAGCACCGGCGGCCGCAGGATCACACCGT
Organism: uncultured Eubacteriales bacterium; assembly: GCA_902772745.1. Classification (GTDB taxonomy): domain Bacteria; phylum Bacillota; class Clostridia; order Lachnospirales; family Lachnospiraceae; genus UBA1267. Next base: position 6,424 of record CACYBV010000285.1, on the reverse strand, counting down.
ATGCCACAACGACGATCACGTCCGGTTCATAGCTCCGGAGTCTTTCGACGGTCTCCGGCTTTTTGAGTCCTTTCGGCTGGCGGACAGGAATCCCGTGACGAAGCGCGCACTCCTTTACCGGGGAAAATACAACCTTTTTCCCCCGGCCCTGTTCCCGGTCCGGCTGCGTATAGACCGCAGCCACCTCGTGTCGGCTTTTAATCAGGGCCTCCAGTGTCGGAACCGCGAAATCCGGCGTGCCCATAAAAACAATTCTCAATCAGCTGTCCTCTCAAAATCGAAATTCATTTTCAGGCGGAGCGGTCAGGATTCCTCCTGTTCCTGCTGTTCCTCCTGTTTCTTTGCGAGCTCCTCATTTGAAATCACAGAACCCGCTTCCGCGCGCTCCGTGTACATATGCCCGTCCAAATGGTCCAGTTCATGACAGATGCAGCGCGCGAGAAGGCCCTCTCCTTCGAGTTCGTATTCATCGCCGTCGATGTCGGTAAAACGCACCTTCACGTGCTCCGGACGCGTCACGATTCCGCTCATTCCGACATAGCTTAAGCAGCCTTCATAGCCGCGCTGTTCGCCGGACTGTTCGATGATTTCCGGATTGATCATCGTATAGCGCATGACTTCGTCCTCGGGGATCTCTTCTCCTTCCGGCGGATCCGGCGTCACGTCGATCACGACGATCCGCTTCAGGATTCCGACCTGGGGAGCCGCAAGACCCACGCCGCATGCGTCGTACATCGTATCATACATATCATCGACAAGCTGGCGAATCCGTGCGTTGATGACCCGGACCGGCTTGCACTTTTTCGTCAGGATCTCGTCGCCGAGCTGGCGTACATTCAGAATAGCCATGTTGCAATCCTCTCTATCGTTCAAAGCTGATAAACAGCCGTTCGTTTCCGATCATTTCGCTGCTGATTTCCTCGAGGAGCCGTTTCACAAGGATCATGTCCTCCGTGCTTTGGGTCTTGAAATACAGCACCTGGCGGTAAAGATCCTTCACCTTGTAGATGCTCATCTCGGTCGGTCCCAGAAAGCGCGCAGGAACCGGGAGCCTTTGCATCGCCTCCGAAAAAACACGGCGGATCGTCTCTTCGGTTTTCGCAGCGTCCGCCCCTGCGAGGATCATCGCAGTGAAGGTGCCTGCAGGCGGATACAGAAGCTGTTTTCTGAAAAGCATTTCGTGGCGGTAAAACTCATAAAAATCGTGATGCGCTGCCGCCTGTATTGCATAATGCTCCGGAAGGTAAGTCTGTACGACGCATTCCCCGGGAACAGATGCACGTCCCGACCGTCCCTCCGCCTGACAGAGAAGCTGGAAAGTACGCTCCGATGAACGGTAGTCCGGGATATTCAGCGAAAGATCCGCAGCGAGCACGCCGACGAGCGTCACATTCGGAAAATCATGACCTTTCACGATCATCTGGGTTCCGACAAGGATATCCGCTTCGTGATGCAGGAATTTTTCAAGAATCTCGCGGTGTCCGTCCTTTCCCGCGGTCGTATCCGCGTCCATCCGGAGGATCCGCGCCGATGGAAAGCACTCTTTTGCCATCTCTTCGACCTTCTCCGTCCCGGTCCCGAAAGCCCCGAGGAGCTGGGATCCGCACTGCGGGCAGGCCTTCGGCATCGCGGCTTCATAGCCGCAGATATGGCAGTGCAGCATCCCGTCGCGGTGCAGTTTCATCGCAACACTGCAGTGCGGACAGTTCAGCGGCTCTCCGCAGGCCCGGCAGCTCACGGCGCCCGAATATCCGCGCCGATTCAGAAACAGCATCACCTGTTCCGATTTTTCAAGCCGGGTCCGGATCTTTTCCTGAAGCGTCCTTGAGAAAATCGAGCGGTTTTTTGCATGCAGCTCTTCCCGCATGTCAACGATTTCCACACTGGGGAGCTGGGCTCCCGCGACCGCCCGTGCATTCAGCCTGAAGAGCGCGATCTCACCCTGAAGCGCCCGGTAATAAACGGATACGGTCGGCGTGGCGGATCCGAGCACAAGTTTCGCGCCGGAAAGCTCCGCACGCATTTCTGCAGCTTCTGTTGTATCGTATTTCGGAACCTGTTCGGAAATATAGCTCGGCTCATGAAATTCGTCGATAATTATGAGCCCGAGGTTTCTGAAAGGAGTAAAAAGAGCCGACCGAGGGCCGATCATAACCCGGATGTCGCCCTGCTGTGCCTTCAGGAAGCGCTCGCATTTGTCGCCTTTTGTAAGCCGCGAATGAACTACCGACACAAGATCTCCGAAGCGTTCGTAAAAACGCATGACCGTCTGGTAGGTCAGTGCGATTTCCGGTATCAGTACGATGGCCTCCCGGCCCTGCTGCAGCACTTTTTCGATCAGGTTCAGGTAGACTTCCGTTTTTCCGGAACCCGTAATCCCGAAAAGAAGCGACACCTGCCGGCTTTCTCTCAGGATCCCGTCAACTGCGAGCTGCTGCTCTTCATTCAGCATTTTGGGTGAGGCCGAAGCTTTGTGCCGCGAGATCTCATCATAAACCGCCTGCAGATCATCCCCGCTTTCCTGCGAACGGATCTCAAGAACGCCTGCATTGATAAATGACCGGATCGTCGACGCGGAAATATTCAGCCGGTCCGTAACGATGGAACCCGGAAGCACCCGGTTTTCCTGAAAAGCCGAAAGCAGCCGGAGTTTTGCATAATGTTTTTTCTGCTCGGCTGCGGTGCTCATTTCCGAAAGTTTATCATCGGTCCCGACAAAAAGAAAGTACCGTTCCCGCTTCGGCCTGACCTTGAGCTTGTTCGGAAGGACTACAGAAAGCGACTGATACAGCGTTCCGCCGTAACGTTCCCGCATGCGGATCGCCAGTTCCCGAAGCTGATCCTCGATTCCGATTCCCCGCTCCAGCACCGAATCGATGTCCTTGATTCTCTCTTCGGAAAGGTCACAGGGAGGATCGGGAAAACGGCCGATGATGTAGCCGGACCGGAGTTTTTCCGATCTTCCGAAGGGCACCCGCACCGGAGCGCCCGTCACCGCCCGGTCCGCAAGATCATCCGGAATCCGGTAGGTAAACGGGCGGTCGAGATCCCGCTGATTGATGTCGATCACAACCTCCGCGTACATGCTTCTCCTTTTCTGCACATAGACTTAATAATTATACATCTTCGGGAGGTTTTTGGCAAGTAAATAATATGCTTCTCCATTAACGTGCCCGGGGATCCGTCCGGTACAGGGAAAACAGCCCCATAAAAAACCGGACAGCCCGGATGATATCTCCCACCGGCAGAATACGCTTCCAGGTATCCCCGGGGAGAAATATGATCCGGACTATCCGCATTTATACGGGTTTGTTCCCCTGTGTGCCGGGCAGATATTCGGAGCAGCCGACTTTGTACAGTATCTTTATTCTCTCATGCACAGGTACACGAGGTCCCGAAGCTGCCGGTGGATCAGGTGGAAGGTCACGCCCGAATTCAGCACGTCCTGCGCATAGACATAGGTCAGGTTATTAGTAGGATCGATCATCAGATAAAAACCTGCTGCCCCGTCCCAGCCGAAATGTCCCAGCGGGCAGGAAGAGTCATTGGCATCAATGAAGCGCCGCACGCCGAGACCGTAGGTATAGCCCTTGTTCTGCGCGAATATCCGAAGCATGTCCGCCTGCTGGACTGCCCCAAGCTGCGGAGAACGGTACAGTTCAACGGTTTCCGGCTTCAGAAGCTGATAGCCGTTCAGCGCTTTTCCGTAATTGGCGAGTGCCGCCCCGAGCTTAACGTAGTCGTTGACGGAGCTCACGAGTCCGCCGCCGCCGGATTCATAGGCTTTCGGGATACCGTGGTTATCCCGCATGTCGCCCGCATAGTCCAGCTCACCGGTCTCATTGTTTACACGCATCAGGGCACTGACGCGCGAGAGCTGCTCTTTTGTCGGATGGAAAGTGGTGTCGCTCATGCCAAGAGGTTCATAGATCGCTTTTTTCAGGTATTCGCCGAAACGCATTCCGGAAGCGACTTCGATCACGGCGCCGAGTACATCATGGCAGAGAGAATACAGGTAATGTGAACCCGGTTCAAATTCCAAAGCACCGTCCGCAAAAGCATTTGCGATGTCGACTGTTCCGGCTGCATCGCCTTTCTTAGAAACGACTTCCTTCACGGATCCTCTCATCTGGTCATAATCGAGACCGCCCTGCATTGTCATCAGGTGGCGGACGGTCATGACATTTTCCGCGGGTCTAACGGAACCGTCCTCCTGTTTTACTGTCAGGTTCGCGTATTTCGGAAGGTATTTTGAGACCGGGTCGCAGAGACCGAGCTTTCCCTGCTCGATCAGCGTCAGCGCCGCGACACAGGTGGAAATCTTGCTTGCGGAATAGATCCAGTAGAGGTCACGGTCGCTGACGGCTTTCGTCTTCGCAAGGTCGGAATGCCCCGCGCTGTGCCGGTAGATTTCTTTCCCGTCCTTCATGATCAGCATGTCGACGGCGGGAATTTTAAAATTCGCTTCCTCACTGTCGAGGAAAGCGGTTAAGGGTTCGAAATGGTACATATGAGGCCTCCTTGTATTGCAAACAGCAACGCGCCGGCCATTAGATGGCCGGCGCAGATTTTTTACGCCATCTCTCTCACAAGATCCCCGAGGATCCGGATTCCCTTCTCGATCTCTTCCATCGAAGGCATCGAGTAATTCAGCCGGAAGCTCTGAGACCCTGCGCTTTCATCGCAGTTGAATGCAGTTCCGGGAACGACAAAGACCAGATTCTCGCCGGCGCGCCGCACAAAATCCATCAGACTGATGGAATCAGGAAGCGTGCACCAGAGGAACAGGCCGCCTTCGGGACGTGTATAGCTGACACATTCAGGCATGTATTTGTCAAGGCATTCGAGCATGAAGCCGGCTTTTTTACGGTACAGCGCGCGGATTTCCTCCACATGTGCGTCCATATCGCATTCATCCATGTAACGCGAACAGAGTATCTGGAAGAAAATGTTCGTATGCACATCTTCCACCTGCTTTGCGACAACGACTTTCTGGATCAGCTCTTTCGGGCCGAGAAGGAAGCCGATTCGCATGCCGGCGGAAAGGACCTTTGAAAAAGAGCCGCAGTAGAGCACTCTTCCGTCGGTGTCGAGCTTTTTGATCGTCGGAAGATCCTCGCCGGCGAAACGAAGCTCTCCGTAGGGATTATCCTCAAGGATCACCACATCATACTTCTGTGCAAGGCGGTAAATCTCTTTCCGTTTCTCGAGAGAAGTCGTAAGGCCGGCCGGATTCTGGAAAGTCGGGATCACATAGAGCAGCTTCGCGTCCGGATTCTCCCGAAGCGTCTGCTCCAGCTCTTTTATATCGATTCCGTCATCCTGAAGGGTGACGCCTTTGATCTTTGCGCCGAGGGAGCGGAATGCGTTCAATGCACCGATAAAACTCGGATTCTCGGCGATGACCGTATCGCCTTCGTTGCAGAGGACTTTGCAGCTGAGCTCGATCCCCTGCTGGCCGCCGGTGACGATAATCAGGTCATCGTTTTCCGATCCGATGCCGAATTTTTCCCGAAGACGCGCCTTTACCTGTTCGCGAAGTCTGGGATATCCTTCCGTTACGCTGTACTGCAAAGCCTGAACGGCCTGATTAGCGAATATTTCCGCGCTGATCCTCTGCATGTCCGCAACCGGGAAAGATTCGGGTGCCGGGTTTCCTGCGGCGAATGAGATTGCACCGGGCGTTCCGAGACTCTTGAAGATTTCACGGATCGCCGAGGGCTTCATATTAATCATTTTATCTGAGATTTTGTATTCCATAGGTACTTCCTTTTATGACGGGATTTCCCGACTCGCTTCGCTCGCTCGAAATAACATAAATTTATTACGAGAAGAGCTTCCTTGCCTTTTCCTGGTCGTCAAGCCGCAGCACGACACTTGCGCCTTCTTCGGGGCTGACAAAGGCGTAGAGATATTCGATACCGATGTTCTCTGAGCTGAGTTTGTCCACCAGATCCGCCAGAGCGCCGGGTTTGTCTTCCATCGGAAGGGAAATGACTTCCGTCTTCTTGACGATAAAACCTTCGCGCTTCAGGATATCATAGGCGCGCGCGGTTTCGGAAACCAGAATTCTCAGAATGCCGAATTCGGAATTCTCGGCGATCGAAAGCGCCCGGATATTGATTCTGCTGTCTTTCAGGGCGTTGAGAAGCTCGGAAAGGCGGCCGTTTTTATTTTCTACAAAGATGGAAAGCTGGGTTGCTATCATATATGCTCCTTTCTGTGTTGTATCTCTGTATATCATCAGATCTTCCTGTTGTCAATGACTCTCTTTGCTTTTCCCTCAGATCTGGTGATGGATTTCGGGGAAACGAGGTGCACTTTCGCGCCGATCCCGAGAACCGAACGGAGTTTTGAGACAATCTCGTTTTCCAGCTTCTGGATCGACTTCATGTCGTCGGCGAAGAACTGTTCGCTCATCTCG